>NZ_JBHIOI010000004.1:0-114557 GCF_042195415.1 Bartonella sp. CE47NXGY
GGCAAACAAACCATTGTTGGCTTTGATGGGAATAGATACGACTTTGTCAGCAGAATTATTGGCGGCAATGGCTATACCTACGGGACACTCCCTGCTGGCAGTAACGTTTGGACAGAATGGTTGAGAGTGATCATGAATCCCATAAGCTCCCATACTTGCCTTGGAGATGCGAGCGATAAGTGTACATGGCGCTATGGCACATCTCATCGTGAACAAAATAAGAAAAAAATCTTGCTATTAGTTTTCAGGAAGATATTGTTAATTGTGATGACAACGATGCTGTTAAGCAGCGTATAGGATTGATCAATGGTTATTTGAAGTCAGTAGTGAAAGAAGGTTGGGTGGATATTACTGAAGGGAAGAGCCTTTTTGATGATTGTATAATAGAAAAATCTAATAGTGGTTTTGTAGATTATTGTTTACAAATTAAAGTAAATAACCTCTTTTTTATTTACATGAGAGAAGTAAAGGGTTTCGTTGGTTTTTTTGTTTTAAAGTCCTTACAGAAGTTCGCAGGCATAGAAGCAAAAATGGAATAATTTTTTTATTGGATGAGCCAGCAAATAATTTACATATTCATCCACAGAGAAAAATATTAAGCTCCTTACAAACTTTATCGAGCATAAAGGGCAATAAAGTAATTTATTCGACGCATTCCCCTTATCTTATTAACGACGATAATTTGGATAATTTGTTTACCGTACGTAATGAAGCAAATGATTTTGAAGCGCCTCGAATTGTTTGTGAAAGATTTCTGGAATTAACTATATCTCCTGAAGAAACTGTGAGGGCTGTTGAGCCTATTGTTCAAAAAACATGGATTACACACCTTGGAACAGGAGCTGATTGGATTATAAAAAAATTTAATGGAGTTGCTGCTAATGCAAAGAAAGTAAATCACATTGCTGATTGCGTGAAACATATTATTGGTGGATAATTTTCTCAGTTTATGCCGTAAAGCTTATACCCTTACGCGTTTTATTTAAATGCTAACACCCTTTGGTAAAATTTTACGGAAACTTCGCATTGATCACTCCGAACGCCTCTTAGATATGGCTAAGAAATTAGACATATCTGTAGGATTTTTATCTTCTGTCGAGATTAGCAAAAAATCTGTTCCTGTAGGACTGGAGGAAAAGATCATAGAGCTTTATGGTTTAGATCAAGAGACAGCAGAAATTTTGAGAAGAGAATCGGATGCTTGTTGTAAAAGTTTCACTATAAAGTCTTCTGATACATTTAGATGTGAAGCTGTTGGTATGTTTGCTAGACTGATAAACATTATTTCACAAGAAAAGATTTAGAACTATTAAAAAATTGTTAGAGAAAGCTGGCAAAAAGAATACGCTTTGTAAAGGAAATAGTGAAAACCCTATTCCCTTAACTTTATTAAGGCATCCCTCGCAGTAAAAAAGATATGAATTCCAAAAACTTAATAGGAATATAAAGCTATATGGTGGGCGATGAGAGACTCGAACTCCCGACATCCTCGGTGTAAACGAGGCGCTCTACCAGCTGAGCTAATCGCCCAATGCAATGATCAGCAATTGAATGGAGACTATTTAAGGAAGAATTTTTCTAAACGCAAGAATAAAGATGGGATTTGATAATTTTTTTAAAAAATGCATAATCCTTCTTGACATGAACGCATGAACCCCTTACACGACCGCTTGTACCAAATTAAATTGGTTCGAAAAAAATGCGCGGGTGTAGCTCAGTTGGTTAGAGTGCTGGCCTGTCACGCCGGAGGTCGCGGGTTCGAGCCCCGTCACTCGCGCCATTTCGTGATTCCTTATGAAATTTCCTTTTTAAAATATCCATATGCTATGAGTAATGTGGTGGAGTGTTTGATCGGGGAATAAATATGTTTTTTCTTTCTTTTTATATGGTTTATAAGAATAGGGCTTGCGTCTTTCTTTGCTCTGCGTTACCTATGCCGATAAGAAAAGTATCGCTCTGTATGCCTTTGAAGCAGTATGAATAGAGTTAATAGAGCGATTGTTAAATTTGTCTGTTTGGTCACGCAATATTGAATCATTGTGTTAAACTCAGGCATTTCGTTATGATGGAAGAGGGTTATGGCTTATTTATTGAGCTCTTATTTACCAGTCTTGATTTTCATTATTATATCAGCGGTTATTGCTGGAGTTTTGTTGATTACACCTTACATTGTAGCATATCGTTCTCCCGATCCTGAAAAATTATCGGCTTATGAATGTGGGTTTAATTCATTTAGTGATGCACGCATGAAGTTTGATATTCGTTTCTATTTGGTATCAATTTTATTTATTATTTTTGATCTTGAAGTTGCTTTTCTTTTTCCTTGGGCTGTTTCATTCGAATCAATAGGTATGTTTGGCTTTTGGTCGATGATTGCGTTTTTAGCGATTTTGACTATTGGATTTATATATGAATGGAAAAAAGGAGCCCTTGAATGGAATTAAGATATAATAATTCAACGATTGAGGCTCCAAAACCAAAAGGAATCATTGATCCAAATACTGGTGGGCTGATAGGATCTGAAGATGAGTTTTTTCGTGATATCAATGCTGAATTGTCAGATAAGGGTTTTTTAGTTACCTCGGCAGATGCTTTGATTACTTGGGCACGTACCGGTTCTTTAATGTGGATGAGTTTTGGTTTGGCTTGTTGTGCTATCGAAATGATGCAGTGCTCAATGCCTCATTATGATAATGAGCGTTTTGGATATGCACCACGAGCTTCACCCCGCCAGTCAGATGTGATGGTGGTGGCAGGTACTCTAACAAATAAGATGGCTCCTGCTTTAAGAAAAGTGTACGATCAGATGCCAGAGCCACGTTATGTGATTTCTATGGGATCATGTGCAAACGGTGGGGGATATTATCATTATTCCTATTCAGTAGTGCGGGGATGTGATCGTATCGTGCCTGTCGATATATATGTCCCAGGGTGTCCACCTACAGCAGAGGCATTATTATACGGCATATTGTTGCTACAGAAAAAAATCCGTCGTACCGGATCCATAGAGCGATAGAGAGTTTTCTTGTCATGGTGGATGAAACATTGGTTGAGCTTGCTGCTTATTTGGAAAACAAATTAAAAAATAAGCTTGAAGAGACTGTTCTTGCTTTTGGTGAATTGACCATTGTGGCACGTCTTGATGCAATTATCGATGTCTTAATGTTTGTTCGTGATGATTCTCGTTGTCAATTTATTAATCTTACAGACATTAGTGGTGTGGATTATCCTTCTCGCGATAAGCGCTTTGATGTTTCTTACCAATTGTTATCTCCTCGTGAGAATTTACGCTTACGTGTAAAAGTTCGTACAGATGAAAATACTCCTGTTGCTTCAGCTTGTACGGTTTATCCTGGTGCAGAGTGGTATGAACGAGAAACGTATGATATGTATGGGATTTTATTTTCAGGACATCCGGATTTGAGACGGATTTTAACAGATTATGGGTTTGAAGGATATCCTTTACGCAAAGACTTTCCTGTGACAGGATTTGTTGAATGCCGTTATGATAATGAAGCAAAGAGGGTGATTTATGAGCCTGTTGTTTTGCGCCAAGAGATGCGTAATTTTGATTTTCTTTCTCCTTGGGAAGGAGGACAGTATACTTTGCCATGTGATGGGAAAGCAGATGAAAAAAAATAATATTGGTTTTGATAAGGCATTATATTAGGGTACTGTATTTCTTAAATAATTAAATATTTTTTAGCGTGATAGATTTTTTTGATATTTGATATGAAGTTTTTTAAAAAGCAAGGGGTTGATTGTGGCTGAGGTCAATGTTCGAAACTTTAATATCAATTTTGGTCCGCAGCATCCTGCCGCGCATGGGGTTTTGCGCATGGTTCTGGAGCTGGACGGTGAAGTTGTTGAGCGTGTAGATCCACATATTGGGTTGTTGCATCGCGGTACTGAAAAATTAATGGAAACAAAGACTTATCTCCAAGCTGGTCCTTATCTAGATCGTTTGGATTATGTTGCTCCTATGAATCAGGAACATGCTTTTGTTCTTGCTATTGAAAAGTTATTAGATATAAAAGTTCCTAAAAGAGGGCAATTAATACGTGTTTTGTTTTCTGAAATTGGGCGTATTCTTAATCATTTGCTTAATGTAACGACACAGGCAATGGATGTTGGTGCTTTAACACCACCGCTTTGGGGATTTGAGCAACGTGAAAGATTGATGATTTTTTATGAGCGTGCCTGTGGTGCTCGTCTTCATGCAAATTATTTTCGTCCTGGTGGCGTGCATCAAGATTTACCAGAATCTTTAGTTGAGGATATTGGTGATTTTATTGATCCATTTCTTGTTTCTCTCGGAAAACTTGACGCGCTTGTGACCCCAAATCGGATTTTTAAGCAGCGTAATGTGGATATTGGCGTTGTAAGTATTGATGAAGCTTGGGCACGCGGTTTTTCTGGGGTTATGATTCGTGGAGCTGGTGTTCCATGGGATTTGCGTAAAAGTCAGCCTTATGAATGTTACGATGAAATGGAATTCGATATTCCTATAGGTAAAAATAGCGATTGTTATGATCGCTATCTTATTCGTATGGAAGAAATGCGTCAATCAGCGAAAATTATGCGCCAATGTGTGGAACGTTTACTGAGTACTGAAAAAAATGGACCAGTTTCGAGCTTGGATCGCAAAATTGTACCACCGACGCGGAGTGAAATGAAAAGCTCGATGGAAGCACTGATTCATCACTTTAAACTCTATACGGAAGGTTTTCATACACCTCCTGGAGAAGTATATGTTGCTGTGGAAGCTCCGAAGGGTGAGTTTGGTGTTTATCTTGTTTCTGATGGAACCAATAAGCCTTATCGTGTCAAGTTGCGTGCTCCTGGGTTTGCTCATCTCCAAGCTATGGATTTTTTAACCAGAGGTCATATGTTAGCAGATGCTACAGCTATTTTGGGTTCGATTGATATTGTTTTTGGGGAGGTTGATCGCTAATGTCCGTACGCCGTCTTGCAGATGATGTTTATCAGCCCGCTGAGTTTTCTTTTACAAAAGAAAATCAGATATGGGTAAAAAATACCATAAAAAAATATCCTGCAGGGCGTCAGCAGTCTGCTGTAATTCCATTATTAATGCGTGCTCAAGAGCAAGATGGTTGGGTGACACGTGCTGCGATTGAGCATATTGCTCAGATTCTTTCCATGGCTTATATCCGTGTCTTAGAAGTTGCTACTTTTTATACTCAGTTTCAGCTTAAGCCTGTTGGAACAAAAGCGCATATTCAAGTTTGTGGTACAACGCCTTGTATGTTACGTGGTTCTGATGAATTGATTAAAGTTTGTCAGAAAAAAATTCATCATGAACCTTTTGCGACCAATCAGGATGGAACCTTATCATGGGAAGAGGTGGAGTGTCTTGGTGCTTGTGTGAATGCTCCGATGGTTATGATTTTTAAAGATACTTATGAAGATCTTACAGCTGAACGCCTTGAAGAAATTATTGATGCATTTGAAGCAGGTAAGGGTTCTGAGATAGAGGTTGGTCCGCAAAATAGTCGTAAATCGTCGGAACCGATTAGTGGTTTAACTTCTCTTATTGATGATGAGAAAGAAAAAAAGATCTCTCAAGTCTTCACCAAAAAAGGATAAGGAAAGAATGGGGAACATAATTAAGTATTTTTCTTGAGAAAATATTTTATTATTCTACCCATGATGGCAACATTTAACGAAAAGTAAGAAATCTTGAAAAGATATTTAAAAATTGCATTTGAGGAAAAGCAGAAAATGCTATGGGTAATAGAAAAAAAGGTGGGGTATGCTAGCTGATAAAGATCGTATCTTCACCAATATTTATGGTTTAAAAGACAAATCATTAAAGGCTGCGATGTTGCGTGGGCATTGGAATGGTCTGAAAGAAATGATTGACAAAGGTCGTGATTGGATCATTGATGAAGTGAAGGCATCGGGTTTACGCGGTCGTGGTGGTGCTGGTTTTCCTACTGGAATGAAGTGGTCCTTTATGCCAAAGCAGAATGATGGGCGTCCTCATTATTTGGTTGTCAATGCCGATGAATCTGAACCTGGAACTTGTAAAGACCGTGATATTTTACGTCATGACCCCCACACTTTGATTGAAGGATGTGCAATCGCTACTTTTGCTATGGGAGCCAATGTTGCTTTTATTTATATTCGTGGTGAATATATTCGTGAACGTGAAGCGCTTCAAGCTGCGGTTGATGAATGCTATGATGCGGGTTTACTTGGCAAAAAAACGAAATATGGGCATGCTTGTGATATTGTTATTCATCATGGAGCGGGTGCTTATATTTGTGGTGAAGAAACAGCTCTTCTTGAAAGTCTTGAGGGAAAAAAGGGACAACCTCGGCTTAAACCACCATTTCCTGCCAATATGGGGATTTATGGCTGTCCAACAACAGTAAATAATGTAGAGTCTATTGCCGTTGTTCCAACGATTTTGCGGCGGGGTGCTTCGTGGTTTTCATCAATCGGACGAGCAAATAATGTTGGAACGAAATTATTTATGGTTTCAGGGCATGTTAATGCACCTTGTACATTTGAAGACGCTCTTGGTGTTTCATTCCGTGAATTAATTGAAAAACATACGGGTGGTGTTCGTGGTGGATGGAATAATCTTTTAGCAGTTATTCCAGGGGGGGCTTCTTGTCCAGTCGTTCGTGGTGAGGATATGATCGATGCGATCATGGATTTTGATGGGATGCGAGATGTCGGGTCTTCTTTTGGCACAGGGGGAATGATTGTTATGGATAAATCAACCGATATTATCAAGGCAATTTGGCGTATAGCTGCTTTTTTCAAGCACGAGAGTTGTGGTCAGTGTACACCGTGTCGTGAGGGGACGGGATGGATGATGCGTCTTTTAGAGCGTATGGTTGAGGGAAGAGCGCAAAAACGCGAGATTGATCTTTTGTTTGAAGTGTCTAAACAGGTTGAAGGACACACTATTTGTGCGCTTGGTGATGCTGCCGCATGGCCTGTACAGGGGTTGATACGTAATTTTCGTCCAGAAATCGAGCGTAGAATTGATGAATACACGCGAAATGTAGTCCAAAGCAAAAATATTGCTTTAGAAGCGGTTTAATAAAGGATTTTGTTTTAAGAACGACCGAATGCAAATTTTAAGTGGGTTATCCGCAGGTTGGATGGGTGATGATAAATATCAAAGTTGATGGCAAAGAGATTGAAGTTCCTGATTACTACACGTTGCTTCAGGCTGCTGAGGCGGCTGGGGCAGAAATTCCACGTTTTTGTTTTCATGAATCTTTGTCAATTGCTGGAAATTGTCGTATGTGTTTAGTTGAGGTTAAGGGTGGTCCACCAAAACCTCAGGCTTCTTGTGCTATGGGGGTTCGTGATTTACGATTAGGGCCTAACGGTGAGGCACCTGAGATTTTTACCAATACACCGATGGTAAAAAAAGCACGTGAAGGTGTTATGGAATTTCTTCTCATTAATCATCCTTTGGATTGTCCAGTGTGTGATCAAGGGGGAGAGTGTGATCTTCAAGATCAAGCAATGCTTTATGGACGAGATTGTTCTCGTTATACAGAAAATAAACGTGCTGTAGAAGATAAATATATTGGACCTCTTGTCAAAACTGTTATGACACGGTGTATTCATTGTACACGGTGTGTTCGTTTTACAACGGAAGTTGCAGGTATTTCTGAGCTTGGTTTGATCGGTCGTGGTGAAGATGCTGAAATTACGACGTATCTTGAAAAAGCTATGACATCTGAATTACAGGGAAATGTTATTGATCTTTGTCCAGTGGGAGCTCTAACTTCAAAACCTTATGCGTTTCATGCCCGTCCGTGGGAATTGGTAAAAACGGAATCGATTGATGTGATGGATGCGCTTGGTAGTGCTATCCGTATTGATAGCCGCGGCCGTGAAGTTATGCGGATTATGCCGCGTACGAATGAAGATGTAAATGAGGAATGGATCTCTGATAAAACGCGTTTTATTTGGGATGGATTACGGACTCAGCGGCTTGATAAGCCATATGTACGCAAAGATGGAAAGCTTCAACCTGTCAGTTGGACAGAAGCTTTTGCAAAAATTAAAATGGTAATCTCTAAAATTTTTCCAGAAAAAATTGGAGCCATTGCGGGGGATCTTGCTTCTGTTGAAGAAATGTATGCCCTTAAAGCATTATTGAGTTCTTTGGGCTCAACGCTTTTTGATTGTCGTCAAAGAGGAGGGGCTTTATCGCCAGAGTTTGGGCGCTCGAGTTATATTTTTAATCCTACAATTGTAGGTATTGAACAGGCTGATGCACTGCTTATTGTGGGATCTAATCCACGTCATGAAGCAGCTGTTTTAAATGCGCGTATTTTAAAGCGCCAACGGATGGGCAATTTTCCTATTGCATTAATTGGAGAGAAAGTCGATTTACGTTATCCTTATTCTTACCTTGGATCTGGGAGTGATACATTAACGACACTTATTCGTGGAGAGGATGTTTTTTTTAATGTCTTAAAAGAAGCGAAGAGGCCCCTTATTCTTATCGGAGAGGGAGCGGTTTCAGGAAGTGAAGGTTTATCTGTTTTAAAAAGTCTTGCTAAATTAGCTGATAATATAGGTGCTCTTAGTGAGACATGGAATGGGTTTGGGGTTCTTCATAATGCAGCTTCGATTGTTGGAGGGTTGGACATAGGCTTTACTTCTAAGCTTGGGGTTGCAAATATACTTAAAACCTGTGAAGTTCTATTTTTGCTTGGTGCTGATGAAGTAGAATTAGCCAATACAAAAGCTTTTACAGTTTATATTGGGAGCCATGGTGATAATGGTGCACATGCTGCTGACGTTATTTTGCCTGCATCTGCTTACACTGAAAAATCAGGGCTTTATGTGAATACAGAAGGACGTGTTCAAATGACAAATCGGGCTGGTTTTGCTCCAGGTGAAGCAAAAGAAGATTGGGCTATTTTGCGTGCTTTATCGGATATTTTAGGACAAAAGCTCCCTTTTGATTCTCTTTCTCAATTAAGGCAATGCTTGTTTAATGATTATCCACACCTTTGTGCTGTTGATGATATAGTGCCTTCTGATATAAGTGGTCTTAAGGCGCTTGGTTCAAAAATGGTTTCTCTCGAGAGTCAAGCATTTACTTCTATGGTTAAAGATTTTTATTTAACAAATCCGATAGCACGTGCTTCTGCTGTTATGGCTGAATGTTCATCTCTTGCAAAAAACCGTGCTACACAAACAGTAAAGTAAGGCAAAGGAAAAGGAATAATGATGTATGATTTCTTTATGACTTGGCTGTTGCCATTACTCATTATAATCGGAAAAACACTTCTTCTTTTGGTCGTTCTTTTGGTCTTAGTTGCTTATCTTCTTTATGCAGATAGAAAAATTTGGGCAGCGGTACAATTGCGTCGTGGACCAAACGTTGTTGGACCATGGGGTTTGTTACAGTCTTTTGCAGATTTAATTAAATTTGTTGTTAAGGAGCCTATTATCCCTGCAGGTGCAAATAAGGGTGTTTTTCTTTTGGCTCCTTTTGTTTCAGCGACACTTGCTTTATCAACTTGGGCTGTTATTCCTGTCAATGAGGGTTGGGAGATTGCAAAGATTAATGTTGGCTTGCTTTATATTTTAGCCATTTCATCTCTTGAAGTTTATGGTGTTATTATGGGGGGATGGGCATCAAATTCAAAATATCCTTTCTTAGGAGCTCTTCGTTCGGCGGCACAAATGGTTTCTTATGAAGTTTCCATTGGTTTTGTGCTTGTGACTGTCATTTTAATAAGTGGTTCGTTAGATCTCACAACAATTGTTTTTAAACAAACGCACGGGCTTGGTACAACTCTTGGTCTTCCTTTTAACAGTTTTCTCGATTGGAATTGGTTGGTCCTTTTTCCAATGTTTATTATATTTTTTATTTCTGCGCTTGCAGAGACAAATCGTCCTCCATTCGATTTGGTGGAAGCAGAATCCGAACTTGTTGCTGGTCATATGGTAGAATATTCTTCAACGCCTTACATGCTCTTCTTTCTAGGTGAATATGTTGCGATTGTTTTAATGTGCGCATTAACAACCATTCTATTTTTAGGCGGTTGGCTGCCTCCCTTAGATGTTTGGTGGCTTAATTGGGTTCCTGGTATCATTTGGTTTGTTTTAAAAGTCTGTTTTGTATTTTTTTGGTTTGCTATGGTTAAAGCATTTGTTCCACGTTATCGCTATGATCAGCTCATGCGGCTTGGTTGGAAGGTTTTTCTTCCTCTCTCACTAGCAATGGTTGTGATAACTGCTGCTTTTTTAAAGTTTACGGATTTCGTTTAAGAGGAGATTTTACGATGTCAGGTTTTATTCAGGCGGCAAAGTCACTTCTTCTATTGGAATTTGTGAGTGCTTTTTTCTTAGCTATGCGTCAATTTTTTTCACCAAAACCCACGATTAATTATCCTTATGAAAAAGGTTTTGTATCTCAGCGTTTTCGTGGTGAGCATGCATTGCGTCGCTATCCAAATGGTGAAGAACGGTGTATTGCTTGTAAATTATGTGAAGCGATTTGTCCTGCTCAAGCGATTACAATTGAAGCTGGTCCACGGCGCAATGATGGTACACGTAGAACTGTCCGTTATGATATAGACATGGTTAAATGTATCTACTGTGGTTTTTGTCAAGAAGCCTGTCCGGTTGAGGCTATTGTCGAAGGTCCAAATTTTGAGTTTGCGACGGAAACACGTGAAGAACTTTATTATGATAAAGAAAAACTTTTATTGAATGGAGATCGCTGGGAGCGAGAAATTGCTCGAAATATATTGATGGATGCGCCTTATCGTTAAGTGTATCGTTAAATGAGGTGTCGGATATTTTTCCGATAAATTGTAATCTGGTATGAAGTTTATACCAATTGTTTGAATAATTAAGGAGAAGCCTATGCTAACAGATCTAGCGGCGGCATTTTTCTATTTGTTTGCTTTTATTATGCTAACAAGTGCAGTTATTGTTATTACAGCACGCAATCCAGTGCATTCTGTTTTGTTTTTAATCCTCGCATTTTTTAATGCAGCAGCTTTGTTTTTACTTGCAGGAGCAGAGTTTTTAGGGCTTATTCTGCTTGTTGTGTATGTTGGAGCTGTCGCTGTTTTATTTTTATTTGTCGTTATGATGCTTGACGTTGATTTTGCTGAGTTAAAGAGTGGAACTCTTCGGTATGCTCCTATTGGAGCTCTTATTGGTGTTATTATCGCTGTAGAATTGATTGTTGTTTTTATGAGTAGCTATTTTTCTCCAGTCTTGAGAACGCATGTTACGCAACCAATGCCAGATTTAGCGCAGCGAACAAATACACAAGCATTAGGTGATATTCTCTATACGGATTATGTTTTCTATTTTCAAATTGCTGGAATGATTTTATTGGTTGCAATGATTGGAGCTATTGTTTTAACACTTCGTCATAAATTAGGAGTAAAGCGGCAATCTATTGCGGAGCAAGTTTCTAGAACGGTAGAAAGTGCCATTGAAATCAAACAAGTTGAATCAGGCAAAGGTATGTAAGGGGGGCTATGCAGATGTATATTGATATTACACATTATCTCACTGTTTCTGCTTTGATGTTTACAATTGGTATTGCTGGAATTTTTCTCAACAGAAAAAATGTGATTATTATCTTGATGTCCATTGAGCTTATATTGCTTTCAGTTAATCTCAATTTTGTTGCATTTTCAGCATTTCTTCATGATCTCGTTGGTCAGGTATTCGCTTTATTTGTCTTAACCGTAGCAGCTGCTGAAGCTGCCATTGGTTTAGCAATTCTGGTCGTTTTTTTCCGTAATCGTGGTTCCATTGCGGTTGAAGATGTTAATGTAATGAAAGGCTAACCAGTGATGTATTATACGATTGTCTTTCTTCCGCTTTTGGGTTTTTTAATTGCTGCACTAGGTGGAAAAACGATAGGAGATCGTGCGAGTGAATTGATAACATGTAGCTTTATGGTTGTTGTTGCCATATTATCGTGGATAGCATTTTTCAGTACTGCACTTGGTCATATTCCAGCGATTGATGTATTGGTATTACATTGGATGACTGTTGGTGACTTAAGCTTTAATTGGGCTTTACATGTTGATGCATTAACAGCTGTCATGCTTATTGTTGTGAATAGTGTTTCGGCATTAGTGCATATTTATTCAATTGGTTATATGCACCATGACCCTTCAAGGTCTCGTTTTTTTTCTTATCTTTCTTTGTTTACATTTATGATGCTTATGTTGGTCACATCCAATAATTTGATTCAGATGTTTTTTGGATGGGAAGGTGTCGGACTTGCTTCTTATTTACTCATTGGTTTTTGGTTTCAGCGCGATTCTGCTAATAAGGCCGCAATGAAAGCTTTTGTAGTTAACCGTGTTGGAGACTTTGGTTTTCTCTTAGGAATCTTTAGTATTTTTGTTTTGTTCCAATCGGTTGATTTTGCCTCTATTTTTGCAAAAGCTGCCGACAAGAGCTTTATACAAAATATGACATTTTTAGATTGGCAATTTGATGGGCAGACGGCAATTACCATTACATGTCTTTTATTATTTATTGGTGCGATGGGAAAATCCGCACAATTTCTTTTACATACTTGGCTGCCTGATGCAATGGAAGGGCCAACCCCTGTATCAGCGCTTATTCATGCCGCTACAATGGTAACGGCTGGTGTTTTTATGATTGCGCGTATGTCGCCAATTTTTGAACTTTCTTCAACTGCTTTGACCGTGATTATTATTGTTGGTGCAACAACAGCGTTTTTTGCAGCAACTGTGGGGTTGGTGCAGAATGATATTAAGCGTGTTATTGCTTATTCTACATGCTCTCAACTTGGTTATATGTTTGTGGCATTAGGTGTTGGAGCTTATGGCGCTGCTGTCTTTCATCTTTTTACGCATGCTTTTTTTAAAGCCTTATTGTTTCTTGGTGCAGGTTCTGTGATTCATTCTGTGTCTGATGAACAAGATATGCGAAAAATGGGTGGGTTACGCAAACATATAAAGATCACCTATTGGATGATGATGGTCGGGACCATTGCCTTGACCGGAGTTGGAATTCCAGGAACACTTTTCGGGACTGCAGGTTTCTTCTCAAAAGATGCGATTATAGAGTCTGCTTTTGCATCTCATAATATTGCTTCAGGATATGCTTTTTATCTTCTTGTTTTTGCTGCCTTTTTAACAAGTTTCTATTCATGGCGACTTATCTTTATGACATTCCATGGTAAACCACGGGCAACAGTTGATGTGATGCATCATGTTCATGAATCGCCTCCAGTTATGTTGATTCCACTCTTTCTTTTATCTATTGGAGCAATATTTTCTGGTGTCGTTTTCCAACCTTACTTTTTTGGTGATTTGTATAATGCTTTTTGGAAGGGAGCATTGTTTACAAGCAGCCATAATCATATTCTTCATGATGCTCACCATGTTTTTAATTGGGTAAAATGGTCGCCTTTTATAGCAATGATTCTTGGGTTTATGTTGGCTTATTTATTTTATATTGTGGCTCCCTCTCTTCCCAAGAAAATGGCGCGTATTATGCCAGGAGTGTATCACTTTCTTTACCAAAAGTGGTATTTCGATCAATTATATAACTTTTTATTTGTTCGTCCTACCTTTAGAATTGGTTCTTTTCTTTGGAAAGTGGGAGACGGTAAGATTATTGATGGTCTAGGTCCCAATGGTATTGCAGCGCGTGTTGTTGATATTACAAATAGAGTTGTTCGAATGCAAACAGGCTATCTTTACCACTATGCATTTGCAATGCTTATCGGCGTTGCATTGCTCATTACATGGATGATGATCGGGGGCGTAAACTAATGACCGATTGGCCTATTCTTTCTACGGTTACATTTTTGCCGCTTGTTGGTGTTCTTCTGATTTTGTTTATCAAAGATGATAGTGAAGTAGCACGCCATAATATACGTAATGTCGCATTTTTTACGACTCTATTTGTTTTTATTATTTCTTTAATTATTTGGATAGGATTTGATTCTAGCAACCAAAATTTTCAAATGGTTGAAAAATCCAGTTGGTTAGGGGGTGGTATTAGCTATCATATGGGGGTCGATGGTATTTCTATTCTTTTTGTTGTTCTCTCGGCTTTTCTTTTGCCTTTCTGTATTTTAGCAAGTTGGGAGAATGTTAAAGAGAGATTAAAAGCCTATATGATTGCGTTTCTTCTTCTAGAAGTTGCGATTATTGGTGTTTTTTGTGCTCTTGATGCAATGCTATTCTATGTTTTTTTTGAAGGCAGCCTCATTCCAATGTTTATCATTATAGGTGTATGGGGAGGAGCACGTCGTGTTTATGCAAGTATAAAGTTTTTCTTATATACTTTACTTGGTTCAGTGCTTATGCTGGTTGCTCTTATGGTTATGTATTGGGAGGCTGGGACACTTGATATACCAACTTTACTCAATTATCAGTTTCCTGCTCATATGCAAATATGGCTATGGCTTGCATTTTTTGCTTCTTTCGCAGTTAAAATGCCAATGTGGCCAGTTCATACATGGCTCCCTGATGCTCACGTAGAAGCACCGACAGCGGGTTCTGTTATTTTAGCTGGTGTCTTACTTAAATTAGGTGGGTATGGTTTTCTTCGTTTTTCTTTACCTATGTTTCCTATCGCTTCAGCAGATTTTGCGCCTTTTGTTTTCACATTATCGCTTATCGCTATTATTTATACATCACTGGTTGCACTTGTTCAAAGTGACATCAAAAAACTTATTGCATATTCCTCAATAGCGCATATGGGATATGTAACGATGGGTATTTTTGCTGTGAATGAACAGGGGATACAAGGGGCTATTTATCAGATGCTATCCCATGGAATTGTTTCAGCAGCATTGTTTCTTTGTGTTGGGGTTATCTATGATCGCTTGCATACACGTGAAATTTCAGCGTTTGGTGGTTTAGTGAATAATATGCCTAAATATGCTGTTGTTTTCTTAATTTTTACCATGGCAAATGTTGGTTTGCCTGGAAGCTCAGGATTTTTGGGTGAATTTTTAACCTTAATAGGTGTTTTTCAAGTAAATAAATTGGTTGTTGTTTTAGCAACAACAGGTGTTATCTTATCGGCAGCCTATGCCCTTTATCTTTATCGGCGTGTGATTTTTGGTTCCTTGGATAAAGAGAATTTAAAAGTATTAATAGATCTTTCTTTAAGAGAAAAACTCCTCCTTTATCCAATGGTTATTCTTACAATATTCTTTGGTATCTATCCAACGCCTATTCTTAAGGCAACGGCGTTTTCCGTAGAAACCCTCATCAATAAACTGCACTAGATAAGGGAAGAATGCACATGCAAACTGAAATAATAGCGCAATTAGTCTTAATTCTTCCAGAGCTTTTAATTGCATTAGGAGCTGTCGTGCTGCTTATGATTGGTGTTTATTCCAATACACGTGCTTCTTTAACAGTGACAGGTTTAGCTATGGCACTTCTTGTGGCAACCATTATTATTCTTATAGTTTTTCCGAAAAATGGTTCATTTCAAACCAATGCGCTCGTTATCGATTCCTTTAGTCGTTATATGAAAATTTTAATGCTTATTGGTGCACTCTTTTCTCTTATCATGTCTGTTGGTTTTGCCAATGCACAAAAGTTTAATATATTTGAGTTTCCAGTACTTGTTCTTTTAGCAACCCTTGGAATGATGTTTATGATTTCAGCGGGTAATATGCTGTCGCTTTATATGGGGTTAGAGCTGCAATCTTTAGCTTTATATGTTTTAGCAGCGATTAATCGTAATAATGTAAAATCTTCTGAAGCCGGTATAAAATACTTTGTTTTAGGAGCATTATCTTCAGGGTTGCTTCTTTATGGTATTTCTTTGCTTTATGGTTTTACCGGTCAAATTGGTTTTCACGAAATTGCTCTTGCTTTAAAGGGCAAAAATGTACAATTGGGGGTCATTTTTGGAATTGTCTTTATTTTAGCTGGTTTGGCTTTCAAAATTTCTGCTGTTCCGTTTCATATGTGGACACCTGATGTTTATGAAGGAGCGCCCACACCGATTACAGCATTTTTTGCTGGTGCCCCTAAAGTTGCTGCAATGGCTTTAATCATCCGTATTATTGTGGTGACCTTTATTCCCCTAGGGCGTGTTGATAACGTGATGCCTGCATGGCAACAAATTTTGGTGTTCATGGCGATTACATCAATGATACTGGGTGCTTTTGCTGCAATCGGTCAGAATAATATTAAGCGCTTAATGGCTTATTCGTCGATCAGTCATATGGGTTATGCACTTGTTGGTTTATCTGCTGGAGATATGCTTGGGATAAAAAGCGTTATCCTTTATATGACTATTTATCTTGGAATGACGCTTGGTTCATTTGCCTTTATTCTTGGAATGCGCTCTCAGAATGGAAATGTTGAAAATATTTATGATCTTTCAGGGTTAGCAAAGACGAATCCGTTTATGGCTGTTGTGATGACAATACAGCTTTTTTCTTTAGCAAGCATACCTCCTATGGCTGGTTTTTTTGGAAAGTGGTATACATTTTCTGCTGCTGTCCACGCTGGACTTACGCCACTTGCTGTCGTTGGGATGATAGCGTCTGTAGTTGGGGCTTTTTACTATTTGCGAGTCATTAAAATTATGTGGTTTGATGATGCAAAAGCGCATTTTGTTGCTTTATCGAAAGAGCTTCAATTTTGTCTTGGTCTTTCTGTATTCTTTATTTTATTTTACGCGCTTTTTGGAGTTTGGTTCGCTGAGCTAGCAGAAAAAGCAGCAACAGCATTGTTTTAATGAATATGGTTTATACTTTATCAGATTTTGCACAAAAACAGGGATACACTGTTGAAGCGTACGATAGTGTTGATTCAACAAATCTTATTGCGCAACGAAAAGCGCAAACTGGTCATCAAGGTAATCTTTGGATTGTTGCACAAGAACAATCACAGGGAAGAGCAAGAAGAGGGAGGACTTGGTCTAGTCCAAAAGGGAACCTTTATTCTAGTCTTTTATTAATTGATGATATTGTTCATCAAACTGCGGCTCAACTTGGTTTTGTTGCTGGAGTAAGTGTGGCAGAGGCAATAAAACAATTGATAAAAGAGGAAAAGCAGACAAACAATATTGTGAGCTTAAAATGGCCAAACGATATTTTGCTCAGAGGAGAAAAAAGCTCTGGAGTTTTGCTTGAGATTTTAAAATTGTCATCACAACAATATGCCTTGGTTATTGGGATTGGAATAAATGTGAAATATAATTATGAAGATGCGCCCTATTCCACTTCAAGCTTAAAGAATATCGGGTTGCGTATTGATGCAGAACAATTATTTACGGTTTTGACGGAGTGTTTTTCTAAAAATTACCTTCTTTGGAAACAACCAAAAGGATGTGAAATAATCCGAAAAAAATGGCTTTTATATTCCGCTCATCTTGGGAAACATGTCAAAGTGGTGAATGATGAAAAAGTCATTGAGGGTATTTTTGATGGTCTTGATAGTGATTTTAACTGCATCATAAAGCGAAAAGACGGTCAGACAGCCATTATAACAGCTGGGGATGTTCATTTTGGTTTGGCTGATTCTGTTAATGCAGGCCGTTATTGAAAAATTATTTTATCATCAGATACCTTAATGATTTGGGAGATGTTTATGGTTGCAGCCAATAGATGTGAATTTGTTTTTTTACCTCTGGGAGGTGTAGGTGAAATAGGGATGAATTTAGCTGCTTACGGATTTGGTCCCCAATATCTTCGTGAATGGCTGCTGGTTGATATGGGGATTAGTTTTGCTGGTTCTGAATTACCAGGTGTCGATCTTGTTTTGCCTGATATTCGTTTTCTAGAAAGTGAAAAACACAATATACGGGGTCTTGTTTTAACACATGCACATGAAGATCATTATGGGGCCGTTCTTGATTTATGTCCAAAGTTACAAGTGCCGATTTACTGTACGCCTTTTACGGCAGGATTATTGGAAACTAAAAAACAATTAGATTTTGAATCTCAAAAAATTTTACTCAATATTTTTCAAGCTGGTGATTGTTTTCAGGTAGGTTCCTTTGCTGTAGAGGCTATAGCCGTTAACCATTCAATACCAGAATCTGTATCTTTAGCAATTACAACCTCTTTGGGGACTGTGATTCATACTGGTGATTGGAAAATTGATCATACCCCTTCACTCGGGGCTGTAACCGATGAAAAAAGATTTCGTGCTTTAGGCAAAAAAGGTGTTTTAGCATTACTTTGTGATTCCACAAATGCATGTCGGGATGGTATCTCTCCTTCAGAACAGCAAGTTCAAGCCAGTCTTTCAGAGATTATTTCTAAAGCTGAAGGGCGCGTTGCGATAGCAACTTTTTCTTCTAATATTGGTCGGATACGTTCTATTGCTCTTGCAGCTGAAGCTGCTGGACGTAAGGTGCTTGTCATTGGGCGTTCCCTTAAGCGAAGTATTATGGTTGCACAAGAGCTTGGTTATATGAATGGTTTAGCACCATTTGTAACGGAAGATGATTATGGCTACATCTCGCGAAAAGATCTTGTTTTAATTGTCACAGGGAGCCAAGGTGAGCCATGTGCTGCTTTGGCTAAACTGTCACGTGATGGAATGAAAAATATTGCACTTTCCACTGGTGATACCGTTATTTATTCATCACGAAGTATTCCAGGAAACGAAAAAGCGATTATTGAGGTACAAAATCGTTTCATTGATTTGGGTATTAAAATTATTACGAATGAAGATGCACTTGTTCATGTTTCAGGTCATCCCCGTCGTTCAGAACTTTTACAGATGTATGATTGGATAAAGCCACAAATACTTGTCCCTGTACATGGGGAAGCAATGCATCTTAAGGCTCAGGCAACTTTAGCACGTCAAGCGGGTATTAAAACTGTTATGGATATCAGAAATGGCCATATGTTACGTCTTGCACCAGAGCCTGTAGAAGTTATTGATCAAGTTCCTGTTGGCCGCATCTATAAGGATGGTTGCCTAATTGGAGATGAAGATGAATTAGGGATTCGTGAACGCCGCAAACTAAGTTATGCTGGTCATGTTACTATTTCTCTCCATATAAATAGTAAGCATGAATTATTAGGGGATATAGGTCTAACAACATTCGGGTTACCTGAAAGTAATGGAAAGGGGGAAAGTTTAAAAGATATTCTTTTAGATATCGTAGAAAATACAGTTTATAATACCCCACGCATGAAACAGAAAAATAATGAACTTATTCGAGAGGCAACACGACGTGCAGTAAGAGCGGCTGTTCATGAAATTTGGCAAAAAAAACCTATCTGTACAGTTTTTTTACATCGGTCAAAATAAAAGAACTTTCCTATTACGTTATTTAAAAAGAGAAGAGCATTTTTATTTTATTGCTAAATAAGAAAAATAGAGAATAAAGCACAATAAATTTTTAAATGATAAGATCGTTATATTTGCAAGTATTCAGAATGCGGCTATAGATGAATAGAGGGTGTGATAAATTGTTCCGATATGATAGATCTGATTAGGAGTTAATTATTTCAATGCGTCTTTCTCAATATTTCCTTCCACTTTTAAAAGAGAATCCTAAAGAAGCAGAAATTGTTTCTCATCGCTTCATGTTGCGCGCTGGAATGATTCGACAACAAACATCAGGGATTTATTCTTGGCTTCCTTTGGGAAAAAAAGTGCTTGATAAAGTTTGTAAAATTATTCGTGAAGAGCAAGAACGTGCGGGTGCAATAGAAATATTGATGCCTACAATTCAGTCTGCTGATCTTTGGCGTGAAAGCGGTCGTTATGATGATTATGGTTTGGAAATGCTCCGCATTAAAGATCGTCAAAAGCGTGATTTACTTTATGGTCCAACCAATGAAGAGATGGTAACAGATATTTTTCGCTCTTATGTTCGTTCTTATAAAGATCTTCCGCTTAATTTATATCATATTCAATGGAAATTTCGTGATGAAATTCGTCCACGTTTTGGTGTGATGCGAGCACGAGAATTTTTAATGAAAGATGCTTATTCTTTTGATCTTGATTATGAAGGCTCTGAAACATCTTATAATCGTATGTTTGTTGCTTATTTACGCACTTTTTCTCGCCTTGGCTTAAAAGCAATTCCTATGCGTGCAGATACAGGTCCAATAGGGGGGGAACTCAGTCATGAATTTATCATTTTGGCTGAAACAGGAGAGAGTGCTATCTTCTGTGATAAACAATTTCTTGAACTTACCGTTCCTGATAGTTCAATCGATTTTAGTGATAAAGCTGTTTTAGATGATATTGTTAAGCAATGGACATCTTTTTATGCAGCAACGGAAGAAATGCATAATGAAGAGGAGTGGGCTAAAGTTTCTGATCATAATCGTCTTTCAGCGCGTGGTATTGAAGTAGGGCATATTTTCCACTTTGGTACTAAATATTCTGCTCCAATGGGAGCAAAAGTTATGGGACAAGATGGAAAAGAGCATGTGGTCTCTATGGGATCTTATGGTATTGGGCCTTCGCGTCTTGTTGCGGCCGCTATTGAGGCTTCTCATGATGAAAATGGTATTATTTGGCCAAAGTTTATGGCACCGTTTGATTTTGGGATTATCAATATGAAGCCCGATGATGAAAAATGCACACAGGCATGTGAGTTTCTCTATCAGGGATTAAAGAAGGTTGGTTTTGATCCGTTATTAGATGATAGAAATGAACGCCCTGGATCAAAATTTGCAACAATGGATTTGATTGGTTTGCCAACGCAAATCATTGTTGGTCCTAACAGTATTGCACAAAATGAAGTTGAAATTAAAGATCGAAAAACAGGAATAAAAAAATCTCTAAAGGTTGAAGATGTGCTCAGCCAACTTTCTATAATTTAATAGGAAATATTATGAAGAGGCTGAAAAAAAAATGCTTTTCATCTTATGAGTGGATGATCGCTTTTCGTTATATGATTCCCAATAAAAAACATGTCGTTGCATCTGTTATTTCAATTATTTCTCTTATTGGGATTATGTTGGGCGTATTTGCTCTGGTTGTTGTTATGGCGGTGATGAATGGCTTTCGTACAGAACTTCTCAATCGTATTCTTGGTATGAATGGGCATCTTATTATTCAAACAGTTGATTCTGGTTTCTCTGATTATAAGACTCTTATTTCTTCTTTAGAAACTACAAATGGTGTGAAGTTTGCTTTACCTGTTATTGAAGGTCAAGCGCTTGTTCAAGGTGAAGTTCAAGGTGGCTCTGGCGCGTTAGTTCGTGGTATGCGCAAACAAGATCTAGAAAAGCTTAAAACAGTCTCTCAAAACATTAAATTAGGATCGATTTCTCGGTTTGATCAAGAAGAAGGTGTTGCAATTGGAAGTGGCTTAGCAGAAAAATTAGGACTGACAGTTGGAAGAGATATTCGTATTATTACTCCAGATGGTGATGAGACTCCTTTTGGCGTTACCCCACGTGTGAAAGCTTATAAAGTCGTTGCTATTTTTGAAGTTGGTATGTCTGAATATGATTCAATATTTATCTTTATGCCTCTCCATGAAGCACAAATGTTTTTTAATTTGGGAGATAAGGTTCAGTCTTTGGAATTATTTCTAAATGATCCTGATGCTGTTGATCAAATAAAACCTGTTGTAGAAAAAGTAGTTGAACAACAGGTCTATTTAATTGATTGGCGTACACGCAATCAGGCTTTTTTTTCAGCCTTACAGATTGAACGAAATGTTATGTTTTTCATTCTTTCTCTGATCGTTCTTGTTGCTGCTTTAAATATTATTTCAGGGCTGATTATGCTTGTAAAAGATAAAAGTCATGATATTGCAATTTTACGCACGATGGGGGCTCAACAGAGTGCGATTTTGCGTATATTTATCATTACAGGAATGATGATTGGTTTTATTGGAACTATATTGGGTTTAGTTTTAGGTGTTATCGCGACCGCGAATATTAATCATATCCAAGATTTTATATCTTGGTTATTTAATGTCGACGTTTTTAATCCTCAACTTTATTTTTTAACAAAATTGCCTGCACAAATTGAGTGGAAACAGACCATCTTGGTTGCTATGATGGCTTTATTCTTGTCGTTTCTTGCTGCTCTCATTCCGGCATGGCGTGCTGCTAAGCTAGATCCCGTACAAGCTTTGAGGTATGAATAATGACAGCTATTTTAGAGCTTGTAGAGATTGAAAGACACTTTTTCGAGAGTCATAAGCCACTCATTGTTTTAGATAAAGCGAATTTTATTCTTAATCGTGGAGAGCTTGTCGCACTTGTTGCACCATCTGGTGCTGGAAAATCAACACTTCTTCATATTGCTGGATTATTAGAAAAACCAACAGCTGGTGATGTGATGTTACGGGGTGTTTCTTGTGCAAAGCGCTCTGATAGTGAGCGAACAGCTATAAGACGAAATGATATTGGTTTTGTTTATCAATTTCATCATTTACTTCCAGAGTTTACGGCGTTAGAAAATGTCATGATACCCCAAATGATAGCAGGATTAAAAAAATCTATAGCAGAAGATCGTGCGCGCAAATTATTGACGTATCTGCGTATTTCTCATCGTGCGAACCATCGTCCCTCAGAGTTATCGGGAGGAGAACAACAACGTGTTGCTATTGCACGTGCAGTAGCAAATGGCCCTTCGGTTCTTTTGGCTGATGAACCTACAGGAAATCTTGATCCAGTAACTTCAACTTATGTCTTTCAAGCTTTATCTATCCTTGTTCGTCAGTCTGGTCTTTCTGCTCTTATTGCAACACATAATTACGCTTTGGCTAAGCAAATGCATCGTCGAATTACACTTAAAGAACAAAAGATTATAGAACTTCCTTAAAGCAAGGTAAAAATTTTATACGACTAATTGAATAGTTTATATTACTTTATTAAAGGAGATTTTTTATGACAGTTTTTGTCGTTGACAAAAATCAATTAGATGCTCGTCGTCGTCGATTGATTTTTCGTGCATGGCATCGCGGTATTCGTGAAATGGATCTCATTTTTGGACATTATGTCGATGCTCATATTACTGGGATGAATGATAAAACGCTCTCTGAGCTTGAGTATATTATGTCTTTTGATGATCGTGATTTACTCACATGGATTACTGGAGAAATTTTGCCCCCCTCTGAAGTTGATAGTCCACTTTTCCGTGATATTGCCAATTATCGTACTTGCTTAAGTTATTAATCCCGATGCCTATATTTAAAAAAATTGTTATTCCCAAAAATAATTCTGTTCGTATGATTTTAGATGGCGTTACTGATGGATTTGAAGCCTTTGCGCTTGCTAAATTAAGTTCAGAAATTGCACAAGGTAAACCGCTCATCTATGTTGTCCGTGACGGAACAAAAATTGCGCATTTACAACAAGTTTTAAATTTTATTGAACCCAATTTACCCGTACTTCAATTTCCTGCATGGGATTGTTTGCCTTATGATCGCGTATCACCAGGAATTGCTGTTATGGCACGTCGACTATCAACATTGGCACACATAGCAAATTTACGGAAAGATCCATATTCTGCAATTATATTAACAACAGCAAATGCAATTATGCAAAAGTTGCCTCCTCGTGAAATGATAGAAGCTCAGCTTATTCACGCACGTGTTGGCCAGCGCAATAACATGGGAAATCTTATTCAATTTCTAGAAACCAATGGTTTTGAACGCGTTACGGTTGTCCGTGATGTTGGTGAGTTTGCTGTAAGAGGAGGAATACTTGATATCTTTTCTCCGATGGATGTTGAACCTTTACGCCTTGATTTTTTTGGAGATACCCTAGAAAGTATCCGCGTATTTGATCCAGAAAGTCAAAGGACAACAGGCCAAAAAACTGAACTTTTATTACAGGCAATGAGTGAGGTTGTTCTTACACCAGAACGCATCAGTCGTTTTAAAAGCAATTATACCCGTACATTTGGTGTATCACAAAAAAATAACATGCTTTATGAAGCAATTTCTCAAGGTCGGCGTTTTGCCGGTATGGAACATTGGCTTCCATTTTTTTATGAAAACCTTGATAGCTTTTTTGATCATTGTGGCAACTTACCGATAGTTTTTGAGCATCTCATAGAAGAAGTCTTCATTGAGCGCTATCGTCTTATTGAAGACTATTATAATGCGCGCAAAGAGCGCGAAAGTGATGAAAAAAATTCTACTTCTTATCATCCAATAGATCCTAGTCTTTTTTATTTAACGCCAGAGCGTGTTTTGGAAGGTGCGCAACAATCTTCACAGCGTATTGATTTTTCTCCTTTTAATGTTCCACAAAGTTTGGAACAAACTATTATTCACGCACATGTTAAACAGGGATATGATTTTGTAAAAGAGCGTAATGCGCAGGAAAAAAATGTTTTTTCAAGTGTTATTGATCATATCGCATCTTTACGCGCTGCTGGTAAAAAAGTGCTTTTAGCGTGTTGGAGTGAAGGATCTCTCAATCGTTTGTTACAAGTTCTCGATGAGCATGGATTGAAAAAAATAGATGTTGCAAAATCTTTGCAAACTGTCAAAGCAACACCTCGGGATCGCATATTAGCAGCTGTTATCATGATAGAACATGGTTTTGTGGCTGAAGATTTGGCTATTATAGCAGAGCAAGATATCCTTGGCGATCGTTTTATAAGATCGCCAAAGCGGCGTAAGAATAATACAAATTTTATTTCTGAAATTTCTGCTTTAAATTCTGGTGATATTATTGTGCATATCGACCACGGTATTGGCCAATTTGTTGGTCTTAAAACCATCAGAACCACTGGAATTTTACGAGACTGCCTTGAAATTAGATATGCTGGAGGTGATTTACTCTTTTTACCTGTTGAAAATATTGAGCTTCTCTCACGTTATGGCTCAGAAGGAACAGAGGTAACTTTAGATAAATTAGGAGGTGTTGCTTGGCAGGCACGTAAAGCTCGGCTTAAAAAACATTTATTGGAAATGGCAGGGCAATTAATCCGTATAGCTGCAGAGCGTATGACTCGTGCTGCGCCTGCTTTACTTCCACCAATTGGACCATTTGATGAGTTTGTTGCTTGCTTTCCCTATGAAGAAACGGAAGATCAAATGAATGCAATTGATGCTGTTTTGGACGATCTAGCCTCAGGCAAGCCGATGGATCGCTTGATATGCGGTGATGTTGGTTTTGGAAAAACTGAAGTAGCCATTCGAAGTGCTTTTGTTGCAGCATTAAATGGATATCAGGTTGCTGTTGTTGTACCGACAACTTTGCTTTCACGTCAACATTACAAAACATTTATTTCGCGTTTTCAAGGATTACCGGTTAAAATTGGACATGCTTCGAGGCTTGTAAAAGCGAAAGAACTTGCACGAGTAAAAAAAGGTGTTTCAGATGGTACAATCGATATTGTCATTGGAACCCATGCATTATTAAGTGATGCAGTTAATTTTTTACGGTTAGGTCTTCTTATCATTGATGAGGAACAGCATTTTGGTGTCAAACACAAAGAGCGTTTAAAAGAGCTTAAAAGTGATATTCATGTTCTCACACTTTCAGCAACTCCCATACCACGCACTTTAGGGTTAGCTTTATCGGGTGTACGTGAACTTTCATTGATAACAACCCCCCCCATTGATAGAATGGCGGTTCGTACTTTTATTTCACCCTTTGATGCACTTGTTATACGAGAGACCCTGCTTCGAGAATATTATCGTGGTGGACAAAGTTTCTATGTTTGTCCTCGTATTTCTGATCTGGCTTTTGTAGAAGAATATCTCAAAACACATGTGCCAGAACTGAAATTCGTTGTGGCTCATGGACAAATGCCGGCTGGACAACTTGATGATATCATGAATGCATTTTATGATGGACAATATGATGTGCTGCTCTCAACAACCATTATTGAATCAGGTCTTGATATTCCAACAGCCAATACCCTAATTGTGCATCGTGCTGAGATGTTTGGTCTTTCTGCCCTTTATCAGTTACGTGGTAGGGTAGGACGTTCAAAACAACGTGCGTATGCTCTCTTTACATTTCCTGCTGGTAAAGTTTTAACAATTGCTGCTGATCGCCGTCTTAAAGTGTTACAATCTCTTGACACCTTAGGGGCCGGTTTTCAATTGGCAAGCCATGACATGGATATCCGCGGTTCAGGCAATTTTTTAGGTGAAGAGCAATCGGGGCATATCAAAGAAGTTGGATTTGAACTCTATCAAAAAATGCTTGAAGAAGCTGTTGCTGAATTAAAAGATGGAGAGCTAAATGAAGATAAGCAATGGTCACCTCAAATTTCCCTTGGTACAACAGTGATGATACCAGAAAGTTTCGTGCCTGACTTATCATTACGTATGGGACTTTATCGTCGTTTAACAGAACTTGATGGTTTAGAACAAATTGATGAATTTGCAGCGGAGTTAATTGATCGCTTTGGTCCTTTGCCCCTTGAGGTTCAACATCTTCTTAAAGTTTTTCATATTAAAACATTGTGTCGAAAAGCACATGTAGAGAAATTAGATGTTGGACCAAAGGGGATTGTCATACAGTTTCGTAATAACTATTTCGCAAATAGTGTTGCTCTTGTTCAGTGGGTGGGAAAACAAGGTTCAATGGCAAAAATTCGACCAGATCAAAGTATTGCTCTTATTCGTGATTGGTCCTCAGCGGATGAAAGGCTTGTTGGAGCAGCGAATATTATGACACAGCTTGTCGAAATGGCAGAACAACATTCTGTTTAAAAAATTTCTTTATTGTTTCAGAACTGTTACTCATTTTTATAAAATCATTCTGAATAAAATTTAAGTTTATAATAAAGAACCCTTTATATATTTATTTAGTTTTTATTATATACGTATTGATATAATGAAGAAAATAGATTAGACGGTTTAACCGCATTAAATAGCACTTGCATATAATAAGCTAATAAGCTCCTGTAAATTTTTTAGAAAAAAAAATTTAGGTAAAGATAGCATGCTTTCTTCATTACAAAAGTGTCTAACTATCGTCTTTTTATTACTCACTTTGATATATGGCGTAAAAAACGCTCACGCTGAGTTTAGCTTAACCGAATTATCTCTTTCTGGTTTAACGCTTGATGAGAAATATAAGCGTATTAAAGAAAGACTACAAGTTATTGAAAAGAGGATGAAATTCATTGAAAAGACATTTGCTGATTTAACACTTTCGCAAATACGTTCTCATAATATAGAACATGATAAGCTGCTACAAGAACACGGAGACCTTAATGAAGAGCGTTATAAGCTTTCTTCAAAACTAAGTGATTTAGCGCAAGAAATGAAGAATTTAGCATATAGAGCGCATAGGGCAAGAGAGTATAGAGTAGGAGAGTATGAAAGAAAATTAAGTAAAGCAACAGAATATCTAAGGTCTCGAAGCGCTTCTGAATTAGGAATGAGTGATGATACAGCAAATGTAGAAACTCTTAACGATAGAGCGATTGATGAAACGATACGACTCTATTCCTTTATGGTTCTTTCTTGTAAAATTCAAGAGAGTCTGTTGGACAGTGATATAGGGGATTTATTACGGAAAGATTTTGGTTGGAGGAAAAAAGATTTTAGATGGGCAAAAGATGCAATCAATTCAATAGATCCTGAATTAATAAAGCACTTTGAAGAACGAATGGTGATTAGTGTCTCAGATTTTGAAGAAGAGATAATTAGTGGTATAAAGGATATGGTGATGCGCAATCCTTCGAATGTAAAATCTGCTCCTTTATTATGTAGAAGCACGAGAGAAATATATAATATAATGCTGCCAGAAAAGAGAAAGAGTATTATGAATCGTATGCGTTCCCATGTTGAAGAGTTATTCAATTAAAAATTTACTCATATAAATACAGAGAAATTAAGCTGATATACTAAACAATAGTTAAAACATATTAGTAATAATATATTTTATTTTTTGAGTTATTACTTATTATTTATTATTTATAATAAAGTAATATTATACACGTAATATATTATCTGTTATTCTTATCATATAAGATTTAATATATATTAAATAATAAACTCATATATCTTTTTTATGTTTTCTTTTTATGCATAATTTTTTGTGCTTGTAGTTTTTTATTTTTATCTGTTTAATTATTTTAATGACGATACATCTCATATCATAAATCTTGTTTCATTAATATGATAAGAGAGATATTTTATAGCTCTAAGTTGTGTTATATAGAGAAACAAAATGATATTTTAATTCATTTTTTTCTTAAAACTTAAATCATTAACGATTTATATCTTTGATATTGTGAAAGATGAAAAGAATTTATCATTTTAGTAGATTCTTTTATTTAAGAAATAACTTAAAAGAAATTGATAAAAGCTATATTTTTTATTCACGTTATAAAACTGAGAGATGATATTTGTACAGAAGTGCAATAATAGATGTTTAATATATGAGCATAAATTTATTATGGCTTTAGGCACGTGAGATGATTCATAGGGAGGGTTTCCTTTGTTCAGTAGTTTATCTATAAAACTAACTCCGCTTGTGATGTACAAGTGGATAAATTTTATTGATTCAACATAAGAGAGGTTTGCGCTATTAGGATCTTTCATACAATATAGAAATAGAAAAAAGATAAATTATTATTATAAATTAATATGTTATTATATTTTAAGAAAGTTTTTTATAAATAAAATATTTTCAGCAGTTATAGATTTTCTCTCTAAGAAAATGTGTTGTTTAATTAAGAAAAAAGCACTTCTTTAGTAGCGTATTTTTAAACTAAACTGTTTAGTTAAACGCTATGGAATATAAAATTTTTATTACAAAAGCGTATCACTATTATTTTGTAAACAAGGGCAGAAAATTGTTCATTAGCAAAAAGCTCTCTTAACAATTATGCAGAAATTTTAGACAATCAGTGGTTTTAATTCATTAAATGTTTCAATAATATCGTAGATGATTTTGTTTTTGTGTATCACACAAGGAAAACAGTAAAATTTATCTGATATTTTAGAGCTTCATGCATTGCAACACCTGTTGCAAAGGTTCTATAAGCTTAACATGAAGAGTAATAAATGTAAAAATTTTAATTAGTAAGTTTTTTAGAGTAGTATCAGAGTTTATTTTAATTAATATTGCAATATTGATTCGTTTGTGTAATCTTAGTTTAAATGCACAGAGGTGTTTTATGGATAGATTGCATCAAATACCAATGTGTTGAAGAGGGGAAATGATATGAGTGTATAAAAATTAGAATGGCTCGTCGTATTTTTTCTCTAAATTTGACTTTTTTTTTTATATTGAAGTAAAAATAGTAAAATTAATTGTTATTTCATTATAATTTAATAAATTAAGTTGGAATTATATTTAATATTTTTTTGAAGTTACTTAAGAGCGCGTTGAAAGGATTAACTTAATCATGTCGCATAAAAATGTTTATTCTGCTGTTTCAGTATTAGTTGGAGCCGCTGCCCTTTTTCTTATAGCTGGTATTTCTGCAAATGCGCAAACTTTATCACAAGGTTGGTACAAAGTTTGCAGTAAGCAGCATGATGTTGATATTTGTAATACAATGAATACTGTATTATCGAATACGGGACAACCTTTAACGGCTTTTAATCTTGTTGAAATAAAAGGGAAGCAAAATGAGAAACGTATAGGTATTCAAGTACCTACAGGTCGTTTTTTGCCAGAAGGTGTTCACATTAAAATTGGTGACGAGTTCTCTAAAAAAATTCCTTATATTATTTGTAATGGACCAAGTTGTATTGCTAATGATGTCTTAGATGATAAGCTTATAGCAGCTATGAAAAGTGGAACAAAAATGGTTGTAACCACAGTTAATTTTCGTGGTTCAGCTAATCCTATTGAATTTTCTCTTAATGGGTTTACAGCAGCCTATACCGGTCCTGGTATGGAGGAAAAAGATTTCCAACAAGAACAAATAAAGCTGCAGCAAGCTATTCAATCAAAGCAAAAAGAAATTGAAGAGCGTATGCGGGCTGAGCAAGAAAAAGCGAAACAAAAGTAATAAAACCACACCATAAAAGTTGGTCAAAACGTTTTCTATAATTGTTTATTTGAACCGCCACAGTTTTCTGTGGCGGTTTTTTTAATCCTTAATTTTTCGAAAGAATTCTGCGTTTCCACCAACCAATACGTTCAGTTTTGGAAGAATCATTAGGCGTTGATGAAATAACAACGGGTTGATTAATTGTTTCTTCAATTTGGGAAGGAGAGGTTTCGATAACTTTCTCCATCTCGATTACAGTTTTTTGCTCTAATATTTTTTGTATTTGCGTTGTCTCTTTAGAAGATGATTTTTTACGTGTTCCACGTGTTGATTTTTTACTCTTTTCAAGAGCTTTATCTTCTACCTCATGAATAGCTTTGTCTGCTTTTTTTGTTTTAGTTTTACGCACCGGACTGGTTGTAGGTTTTTCTTCAAGAGATTTTTGTTCTGCAATATTTTGATCATTCTCTAAAGAAAGTTGATTTTCTACTACTTTTGAAGAACGTGTTTTACGTTTTTTAGGTTTAATACTTGTATCATTTTTTTCAGATTTACTCTGTTGTTGTATATCTAGAGCTTGTGTATTATTTTTTGTTTCTTCAAGTTCAAAAGATTTAGCAGGTGAAACACGACGTTTGCGATGCGCTGCTTTAATTTCTGCTAAAGCTTGCTTAGCAAAATCTCCCACTGGTTCTGCATAAGGAACGCGAATCTGATGAAAACTATTATCTTGATTGCGTCGACCACCACGACGTCCTCGACGACGTCCTCGACGATAAGAATCATCATTCAAGGTATCTTCTTTTTTATGAACGTTGGAGAGAGAATGATCAGTAATTTCACCGTGACGATTTTTGCGCCGACGCTTTTGATTTGTTTCAATGGGAGAAAGATTTTCAATAGATTCACTCTTTATGAAAACAGAATCTTCAATTTCTTGCTTATTGTCATCTTCCAATGAAGATTGAGAAATTCTCTCTGCTATTGAGCCTTTAGAAATAACAAGATGTTGTGTTCCAATACTATCATCTGCTTCAATACTAATATTAAGTTTAAAGCGAGCTTCTAAATTAACAAGAATATTGCGTTTATGATTTAATACATAAAGCGCTGTTGCTACGGGGGTGCGCACGATAATATTATGTTGCGAATTATGAAGAAGATATTCTTCAATTGAGCGCATGACATGTAACGCAATTGATGATTCAGAACGTATATTTCCTGTTCCTGCACAATGTGGGCAGGGCTGTGTCGTACTTTCTAAAACCGATATGCGAATACGTTGACGACTCATTTCTAAAAGGCCGAAGTGTGAAATATGACCTACTTGAATACGAGCACGATCGTTTTTTAAACAATCTTTTAATTTTTTTTCGACCAGCTTCACATTGCGTTCTTCAAGCATATCAATAAAATCAATCACAATTAAACCAGCAAGGTCACGCAAGCGTAATTGCCGCGCTACTTCTTCAGCAGCTTCAAGGTTAGTTTGTAAGGCTGTCTTTTCGACAGAGAATTCTTTCGTAGAGCGGCCAGAATTTACGTCAATAGCAACAAGTGCTTCTGTTTGATTAATAACAAGATAACCACCAGATTTTAAAGAAACCTGTGGTTGCAACATTTTATCAAGTTGAATTTCAATATTATTTCTTGCAAAAATGGGCGTAGGATCACGGTAAGGTTGCACAACTTTTGCATGACTTGGCATGAGCATACGCATAAAGTCTTTCGCTTCACGATATCCTTGGTCTCCAGAGACAAGAATTTCACTAATGTTCTTATTATAAAGATCTCGTATAGAACGCTTGATGAGATTGCTTTCTTCATGGACAAGGCATGGCGCCGTTGACTCGAGTGTCAAAGTGCGAATAGTATCCCATAACCGCATAAGATATTCATAATCACGTTTAATTTCAGCTTTTGTTCTATTGGCACCAGCGGTTCGTAAGATAACGCCCATACCTTTTGGAACGGCTAATTCTTTTACGATTTCTTTAAGACGCTTACGGTCTTGTACGTTCGTAATTTTTCGTGAAATACCACCACCACGTGCTGTGTTGGGCATTAGAACAGAGTAACGACCAGCTAGAGATAGATATGTTGTAAGGGCAGCACCTTTATTACCACGCTCTTCTTTGATAACTTGTACCAACAAAATTTGACGTCGTTTAATGACTTCTTGAATTTTATACTGGCGCCCTTGTTTTCTTTGATAAATCGGGAGCTCTTCACGGATGTCCTCAGCACCGACCATTTCAATCTCATCATAAGAGATATTGGCATTTAATGCTTCTTCTGTATTATCAATTATTATCGCTTCAGATGTGATATCATTTTCAATATCGGCTGCTATAACATTGTTTTTTTCACTTTTTTTTGTTCTTCTGGAGCGTTTTTTATTTTTAGTTGCTTCTTCCGTAAAGGTATCTACAGAATTTTCTCCTACAGCTTCTTTTTCTTCTTCTTCAAGAAGAGCAAGGCGATCAGCAATAGGAATTTGATAATAATCAGGATGAATTTCAGAAAATGTTAAAAAACCATGTCGGTTTCCACCATATTCAACAAAAGCCGCTTGGAGAGACGGTTCTACACGCGTAATACGTGCGAGATAAATATTCCCCTTGAGCTGTTTTCTATGTTCTGATTCAAAATCAAGTTCTTCAATTTTGTTGCCGTGAACAACAACAACACGTGTTTCCTCCGGATGGGAGGCATCTATAAGCATTTTGTTTGACATAAGTTAATATCCTGAAGGCGACATGCACAATTTTATTCAAACGAATGCCATAACTATTCGTAAACATAAAAGGCTGTCTGCCATAAAAGGGAGGTACCAGAAAAACAGGACGAAACACCACGTGCAAAGGCATGACTGCATTTACACCATTTCTCATCATTATTTCCATCTGTTTTTTATGACTCATATTTTCTTAAAAGTCTCCGGTAAAATAATCTTTAAAACAGTTCGGATATCCGAACCAACGAATCTTAAGTAATGCAATCCTAATGTTACAACATAGAAATTTTTCATCCATAAAAAAGTCTCAACGCATAATAGACAAAAAACTTCTAAAGACAACTTAATATGAGTTACAGATAATTTAGATGACTATTATCAGCTAGGAAGCATAAATATTCTTTTATGTTGATATCATGCGTTTGGCAAGTAACAATGTAAATCATGTATAATTATAATATCTTTATGACCTTAATTTCGTTTTGAGGTGTTTATTTAGCTTTTATTGAAAAATAGATAATAAATTGGTGTATCGTTTTATGTAACCAAGATAAATTATTACAAAGGTAATGTAGAGTATTTTGCTTATGATAAGAGTTTTTTTTACCAAAAAGCTGAAAACAGCTTATGGGGATGTTATTGTGCTCGTCACATACTTTTTATTATCTTTTTTGCTACTCCAAACTAGTGTTCAAGCCGCAGATCCTCTGAGACTTATTAATTTTCGAACCATTGGTGATAGTATTCATACGCGTATTATTGCGGTTTTTAATTCAAAACCAAATGTTCGTTTACAGATTTTTGACAGGCCCGCACGTTTGGTTATCAATTTACCTACAATTGACTTTTCGATGCAAAATACGCCTTTAAAGAAACGGAATACATTATCCGTTATGCTTTCAGATGTGCGTTATGCTTTCTCTGACATACAGACTTCACGCATTATTTTGACAAGTAAAACGGCTTTTGTGGTTGAAAAAAATGTCGTAAAAAAATTAAATAATGGTTTATGGCAGTTGCTGATTGATATTCGTAAAAGTACACAAGAAAAATTTGATGAGATATTAAAAAAACAGCAAAGAAGCAATTTTGATACAAAAACACAGTTAATGCCAGCATATAATTTCCGTGTTGTTCTTGATCCTGGTCATGGTGGTATTGATGGCGGTGCACGGGGTGTTACTGGAATTTTAGAAAAAGATGTGACTTTAGACTTTGCGCGTGCATTGCGAGACGAATTACAAAAGGATTCTCATATTACCGTTGCTTTAACACGAGATTCCAATATTTTTTTAAGACTAAGTGAAAGAGTTAAAAAAGCGCAAGAGTTTGATGCTGATCTTTTTATATCTATTCACGCAGATACGATTGATCTACATTCTCTTCGCGGTGCCACAGTGTATACCATATCAGATAAAGCCTCTGATGCCATTGCAAAATCTTTAGCTGAAAATGAAAATAAAGTTGATTTGCTTGATGGTTTGCCTGCAGATGAAACGCTCGAAGTTACAGATATTTTGATGGATCTTACACGACGTGAAACACATACATTTTCGGTTAATTTTGCAAATAGTGTTATTTCAAGTTTATCAAAGAATCATATTAACTTGATTAATAACCCACATCGGTATGCTAATTTTCAAGTTTTAAGAGCTTCAGATATACCCTCAGTCTTGATAGAGATAGGTTATTTATCCAATAAAGAGGATGAAAAGTTATTAAATGATCCTCATTGGAGAAAACAAATGGCAGCCTCTATTGCTCATTCTATTCGTCAATTTGCTGATTATAGGCAGAAAATGATACAGCCTCTTTAAATTTATGAGAAAATAGAGTATCAATATGGGCTTCTAGTGTACCCTAGTATAAATAAAAGATAGAAAACAATTTCTCTTGATCTCAATCTTGTGGTGATATCCACTTGGTGTGTTTGAAGTAACGTATTTTTTCTTTAATTAATTCTTAAGAAAGCGATAGCCGTTTTTATGATGATTTTTTTAAGATATCTTCTTCGTTTTTTTATTGCTATTGGACTTTATGGTGCAATAACGTGGGGTGTTATGACCAGTGGTCAAGCAAATGCACTCCCTGATTATGAAGTTCTTTCACTTTATGAGCCGCCGGTAATGACCCGTGTCCATGCTTCTGATGGCCGTCTTATGGCAGAGTTTGCAACAAAACATCGCCTCTATTTACCGATTCAATCAATACCAAAGCTTGTTATAAATGCTTTCATTTCGGCTGAAGACAAAAACTTTTATCATCATTTTGGTTTAGATCCTGAAGGACTTTCTCGAGCTTTGATCAATAATATTCGTAATATTGGTTCTGGAAGACGTCCAGAGGGTGCATCAACTATAACGCAACAAGTCGCTAAAAACTTCCTTTTAAGTTCAGAAACAACGTTAGAACGTAAATTTAAGGAAGCTATTTTAGCAATGCGTATTGAGAAAACTTATTCAAAAGATCATATTCTCGAACTTTATCTCAATGAAATTTATCTGGGTCGTGGCACTTATGGCATAGCTGCTGCTTCATTGACCTATTTCAATAAATCCGTCAATGACCTGACGCTAGAACAATGTGCTTATTTGGCTGCTCTTCCAAAAGGACCAGCAAATTATGATCCATTTAAGAATACACAACGTGCTATTGATCGGCGTAATTGGGTTATAGACCGGATGATTGCAAATGGATATGTAACGCGTGAACAAGGTGAAAAAGCGAAAGCTAAACCTTTAGGAGCGACAATACGTGGGAGTGATAGCTATGTTTTTGCGGCTGATTATTTTACTGAAGAAGTACGGCGTCGTTTAATACATCGCTATGGGGCTAAAACACTTTATGAAGGTGGGCTTTCCATTCGTACAACGCTTGATCCGCATTTACAACTTATTGCGCGACGTGCTTTGCACGATGGATTAATTAGATTTGATCATGCGCAAGGATGGCGTGGAGCTTATGCGCATATTGATGAGAAAGGTGATTGGGGGACAGAACTTGCAGATATCACAGGGCTAAGTGATGTTCCTGAATGGCGTTTAGCTGTTGTTCTTTCTACTAATCTCAATAAAGTAGAGATTGGTTTACAGCCACAGCGCGAAGCTTCAGGTATATTATCAAAAAAACGGGAAATTGCTGTTTTATCTGAAGCTGATTCAAAATGGGCACTCCATGTTGTAAAAGAAAATGGTTATCGAAAAACTGTTCAGAGCTTATCTCATGTTCTGCAAGTTGGGGATGTCATTTTTGTTGAAAAACTATCTAATACAAACAACACTTATCGTTTACAACAAATTCCAAAGGTTGAAGGTGCAATTGTTGCTATGGAACCTCATACAGGGCGCGTTCTTGCTATGGTGGGAGGATTTTCTTTTGCAGCATCTGAATTCAATCGTGCAACCCAAGCTTATCGCCAACCGGGGTCTGCTTTTAAGCCTTTTGTTTATGCAGCAGCTCTTGATAACGGATATACACCAGCATCCGTTGTTTTAGATGGCCCCATTGAAGTTCGTCAATATAATGGTGAAGTTTGGCAACCCAAAAATTATGGGGGTACCTTTGCAGGACCTTCAACGTTGCGTTATGGTATTGAGCGTTCTCGTAATCTTATGACAATACGGCTTGCCAATGATATGGGAATGCCTCTTGTCGCTGAATATGCAGAACGCTTTGGGATCGTAGATAAATTGCAGCCTTATCTTCCCATGGCTTTAGGGGCTGGCGAAACAACAGTATTACGAATGGTTACAGCTTATTCCGTTATTGCCAATGGCGGACGCTCTATTAAACCTTCTCTGATAGACAGAATTCAAGATCGTTATGGGAAGACAATTTATCGTCATGATGATCGTATTTGCGAAAATTGTAATACGAATTCATGGAATAATCAAAGTGAACCCACATTGATTGATGAGCGAGATCAAGTTCTTGACCCTATGACGGCTTATCAAATTACATCGATGATGGAAGGGGTTGTTCAGCGTGGTACTGCGGCACGTTTACGTTATCTTAATCGACATATTGCCGCTAAAACAGGAACAACCAATGACTCTAAGGATGTCTGGTTTATGGGATTTACTCCTGACATTGTCGTTGGTATTTTTGTCGGTTATGATCAACCAGCTCCGTTAGGATATAATGGAACAGGAAGTTCATTAGCTGCACCTATTTTTGGTGATTTTATGGCAGATGCTCTTAAAGGGAAGCCAGATGTTCCCTTTAAGATGCCAAAAGGTATGATTTTAATGCCAATTAATCGGAAAACAGGAATGCTTGCCGAAAGAGGAGATCAAGATGTCATTATAGAAGCATTTAAACCAGGGACTGGGCCTGCTGATATATATCAAGTTATTGGGAGTACAAATTCTTTTCAAGAAGGTGTTCCTGCAGTAACGACTTCTCCACAAGTCAACAAAGCACTTGAAAGTGGGACAGGTGGGCTGTATTAATCGACAAAATCTCCTTTTGCCATGAGTCATGGTTTTTATCTCTTTTTTACAATGTCGGTTCTATAAATAGAGTGATAGAACTGTACCATTTTCTGATAGCAGCTATTAAATTTGTATAAAATGCTAAGAGACACAACCAAAAAGAGTTTTTAAAAATACGGTGTTAAATTATGCGAGCAGAAATAGAAACATTAGTTGATGAAATCCAGAAAGCAATACAATTGCTAAGGGGGCATCTTTGACTGGGATCAATCACTAAAGCGTCTTGAATATCTTAATCAAAAAGCGGAAGATCCATCATTATGGGATGATGCACAACGAGCACAGGATATGATGCGTGAGCGTCAACGTCTTGATGATTCAATCAATGGTCTTTTATCATTTACAAAAACACTTGAAGAATGCATTGAGCTTATTGCGATGGGCGAAGAAGAAAGTGATGTGGAAATTATCGCTGATGCAGAAAGATCAATACGTAATCTTAAAAATGAGATAGATAAAAGGCAAATTGACGTACTTCTTTCAGGAGAGGCAGATCCGAATGATACCTATTTAGAAGTTCATGCTGGAGCAGGGGGAACAGAAAGCCAAGATTGGGCTTCTATGCTCTTACGTATGTATATGCGATGGGCTGAACAGCATGAAATGAAGGTTGAAATTTTAGAAATTCATGATGGAGAAGAAGCAGGAATAAAGTCAGCGACTATTCTTGTAAAAGGGCATAATGCTTATGGAATGTTAAAAACAGAATCAGGTGTTCATCGCTTAGTGCGGATTTCTCCATTTGATTCGAATGCAAAGCGCCATACCTCTTTTGCAAGCATTTGGGTTTATCCAGTTATTGATGACAATATTGAAGTTGATGTTTCAGAGGCAGATGTGCGTATTGATACATATCGTGCATCTGGAGCAGGAGGACAACATGTTAACACGACAGATTCTGCTGTTCGCATCACACATATAAAAACGGGTATTGTTGTTCAATGTCAAACAGAGCGTTCTCAACATAAAAATCGCGCTACGGCTTGGTCGATGTTGCGTGCACGGCTTTATGAAGAAGAGCTTAAAAAAAGAGAAGAAGAAACCAATGCTGCTGAATCTTCTAAAACAGAAATCGGATGGGGACATCAAATTAGATCTTATGTTCTTCAACCCTATCAGCTTGTCAAAGATTTGCGTACAGGAATTGAAAATACGGATCCACAATCCGTACTTAATGGTAATTTAGATGCATTTATAGAGGCAGCACTCGCACGGCGCATTTATGGAAAAGACAAAAAAATTGAGGATATTCGTTAATTACATATCCTTCCTTCAAGCCATGTAGATTTTTTCTTAAGCTGTTCGTTTTATGGATGCTGTGATGTTATATAGCCTTTGATACTTTAAAGGTTTAAAGGGGGATTTTCTTGTTCCTTTCTTCAACTTTTTCTCACACGCTAATTCTGCTTATGATATTGCAAGTGATAGGAAGAATCTGAAATCAGAAAATTTTGCGATATTCGGGGGACTAATATAAATGTAAAACAATTCATTATCCTTATAAATCAATATATTGTAAAAATTGAATCCGTTGAAAAACTAAAATCAATTAGGGAGAATAACTTTTGCTTTTGAAGGTAAATCAAACACTCAATTTACAAGTTACCATTATGATATAAAAGTGTTGCAGTAGCTAAAACATTTTCAGCATGCCCAGATACGCTTACTTTGCGCCATTCTTCTACTATTATTCCATTTGCATCAATTAAAAAAGTGCTCCGTTCAACTCCCATATATTTGCGTCCATACATGCTTTTCTCAACCCAAACACCATAAGCTTCGAGGGTCGTTTTTTCTTCATCAGAAACCAAGATGACATCAAGTTCATGTTTTATTTTAAATTTATCATGTTTTTTTACATTATCTGGAGAGATTCCAATAACAGCAACACCGATTTCATCAAATTTCATCTTTAATTTTGTGAAATCAAGTGCTTCACTTGTGCAACCACTGGTGTCATCTTTGGGATAAAAATATAAAACAACAGGCTTTCCTTTAAAGTCAGAAAGACACACTGTCTCTCCTCCATCGCGCGGCAAAGTAAAATCAGGAGCAAGAGCACCTTTCATTGGTCTTGTCATTGTTTTCATCTTTCTTTTTTGTGTAACAGGTATAAAATATCAGAGTACACAGAAGAAAAGAACTATTCAACTCTCTAGAATTTTATCGTTTTGAAGAGACTTTTATTTCCCTAACAAAATTCGCCCTATCACAACGATTGAATTGAAAGAACAAGCTCGACGTGAACAACATAAACAAAACAGCAAAAGATTATACTGGTTTCATCACAACATGTTTTTTCTTACCAAAAGAAAGTTTAATGGTTCCTTCTGCACTGACATCCCTTTCAATAATAAGATGTGTTTCATCCTCAATAATTTGATCATTTACACGGACACCTCCACCTTGAACGTGTCGGCGTGCCTCACTATTCGATCTAGCGAGTCCTGCTTGTACTAAAAGAGTGAGCAATCCAACACCTTTTTTTAATTCTGAGGCATTAATTTCAACAGTTGGAAGATTTTCTCCCAGAGTTTTTTCTTCAAACGTCTTGCGAGCCGTTTCTGCTGCTGCATCAGCAAGAACACGTCCATGCAACATTGCTGTAATTTCTGTTGCAAGAATTTTTTTTGCTTCGTTAATTTCAGTTCCTTGTAATAGAGAAAGTTTAAGAATCTCATCCATCGGCAATGGAGTATAGAGCTTTAGAAATCGTGTTACATCAGCATCTTCTGTATTGCGCCAGTATTGCCAAAATTGATAAGGTGAAAGTTTATCCGCATTTAGCCATACAGCCCCATTCAATGATTTACCCATTTTGGCACCGGAAGAGGTTGTCAGCAATGGTGATGTTAACGCATATAATTGCGGTGTTCCTAAACGATGTCCTAATTCGATTCCGTTAATAATGTTGCCCCACTGATCAGAGCCCCCCATTTGCATACGCAACCCATAACGTTTATAAAGTTCAACAAAGTCATAAGCTTGCAGAATCATATAATTAAACTCTAAGAATGACAAAGAGTGCTCACGCTCAAGTCTGAGTCTGACAGAATCAAATGACAACATACGGTTGACAGAAAAATGCTTTCCTACATCACGCAAAAATTCTAAGTAGTTTAAATTGCATAACCATTCAGCATTATTCACAATACAAGCATCGGTTTCTCGGTCACCGAATGTCAAATAGTTAGCAAATACCTTTTTAATACCATCAATATTTGCAGCAATATCATCTTGTGTCAGAAGGCGTCGCGCTTCGTCTTTGAAAGAAGGATCACCAATCAATCCGGTTCCTCCACCCATTAAAGCAATGGGGCGATGACCCGTTTTTTGTAACCAATAAAGCATCATAATCTGAAGAAGACTTCCAGCATGTAAACTCGATGCTGTTGGGTCAAATCCAGTATAAGCGCTTACAGTTTCTTTTGAAAAAAGATCATCTAAGCCTTTTTCATCTGAAATTTGGTGGATAAAACCACGTTCGCTCATAATGTGTAAAAAATCAGATTTAAAGGCAAACACAGATTTAATTTCCTAATTTAAGAGTGCATTTATTGTATATAATAGGCGATTATATAACGAATTATTAATGCGTTATCTATCATAACTGACGCACACCTCACAAGAGAAAGAGACATATTGGTAGTATAAAGATAATAATACAGGTATTATTTCCTTTTTACGCTAAAAAAGAAACTTCTTAGTAATAGAAAAAAGGTGTTCTTTTATTCTCATTTCTATCCTGAAATAAAATTTAGAAAAATTTTAAATGCAGACTAAAAAAATTACTTTGTTATGATCAGAGACGATTTTTGCTAATTTTTTATAAATCTATCGTATTTTCCTAAGTTAGTGAAAGTATTTCAGGAGGAGGAGCGAGAAGTTCATTGGAGATATGGTTATCCAAATAGTGGGCACATCGTTCAATAAGTTTTTCATGACATCCACTGAAAAAGTGATTAGCCTCTTCCAATATTTCTTGTGTAATGATGATACCTTTTTGTGTTTTTAATTTATCGACAAGTATTTGAACATCTTTTGGAGGGGCAACTTTATCGATACCGCCATGAATGATAAGTCCAGAAGAGGGACAAGGTGCAAGAAATGAAAAGTCATAAACATTAGGCTGAGGGGCAACTGAGATAAATCCCTCAATTTCCGGTCGGCGCATTAAAAGCTGCATACCAATCCATGCTCCAAATGAGTATCCTGCTACCCAACAATTTTTAGAGTCTGGATGTTGTGTCTGCACCCAATCGAGAGCAGCAGCAGCATCTGAAAGTTCTCCTATTCCATAATCAAATTCACCCTGACTACGACCAATACCACGAAAGTTAAAACGTAAAGTTGTAAAGCCACGTTGTTGGAACATATAAAAGAGGTCATAGACAATTTTATGATTCATAGTTCCACCAAATTGGGGATGAGGATGCAAAATGATCGCAATGGGTGCATTTTTTTGTTGTGAAGGTTGATAACGCCCTTCGAGCCGACCCGCGGGACCGTTAAAAATAATTTCTGGCATAAAATGCTCCTTAATGCAATAAAAGGCTCTCTTTGACCCTAGTCGACTTTTACCATAGAATCTCTTAAATAATTATTAGATATTCTTTTTTTAGTGCACTTTTCAAGAAAAATGCGCTATTTTTTCAATCAATTCATAAGATTAATGATTGCGATGTAAAATGGTTATAAAACGCCGATATTTTGATCATAACGCAACAACACCGCTCAAAAAAGTGGCACGGATAGCGTTACTGGAATCTTTAGAGATATTTGGTAATCCATCATCGGTTCATAAGGAAGGGCGTGCCGCTAAAACTTTGTTGCAAAAGTCCCGTCGGCAAATCGCTGAAAATCTTAAAACAGATCCAGATCACGTGGTATTTACCTCTGGTGCGAGTGAAGCCGCAATGACTTTGTTAACACCTTTTTACAATATGGGGAAAGCAAAAGTTAAATTTTCTCATCTTTACCTTGGAGCGACTGAACATCCCTCTGTTGCAGAGGGAGGACGTTTTTCTAAAGAATTGATAAGCGTCATTGATGTTGATCAAGATGGGCTCATACAACAAGATAAATTAACATCACTCTTAACGGTTCACGATAAAACAAAAGGTTTACCTCTTGTTGCTATTCAAGCTGCAAATAGTGAAACGGGTGTTATTCAACCGTTAACAGAAATCGCCGCTATTGTTCGGGATTTAGGAGGCACTCTTATAGTTGATTTGACACAATATGTAGATAAAAATTTTGTGGATATTCATCAGTTAGGAGGAGACTTTTTTATACTGTCTGCCCATAAAATTGGCGGTCCTAAAGGAATTGGTGCTTTTGTTTCATGTGGTAATCTTCTCATGCCACACCCTCTTATTATTGGAGGAGGACAAGAAAAAGGTCTCCGTGGAGGAACAGAAGCATTGCCCCTTATTGCTGCTTTTGGGGCAGCAATGACTGATTGCTTCACACAGGAGGAAATAAAACAGTTAATATATTTACGCAATAAATTAGAAGCTGGACTACAAAAAATAAGTAAAAATGTTGAGATTTTTGGCAAAAGAGTTCAACGTTTGCCAAATACAACTTACTTTACCGTGAAAAATATAAAAGCTGAAACGATGCAAATTGCTTTTGATTTAGAAGGGTTTTCTTTATCATCCGGCTCTGCCTGTTCTTCGGGAAAAGTAAAACAAAGCAAAGTGTTGGAGGCAATGGGGTATCATGTTCCAAATGGTGCCATTCGCATTTCGCTAGGGCGTGGCACAACTTCTGAAGATATTGATGATTTTCTGTCGTTTTTTTCTCAAATTATAAGCAGGAAAAAAGGGGAAGATTTATCATCAGAAAGTTATAAAAATTAGAATTATTTTAAAAATAAAATAAGTTTGATTGAAATTTTTGCGCTTTACCTATAGCCTAGGAGATAACTTGCTTACTTTAATCTTGTAAAAAACAAGACTTTAGTTACCGGTTTTTGACGCCAAAAAATGGAGAAAATTTATGCCGGCAGTACAAGAAACGATACGCCAAGTACGTGAAATAGATGTTGACCAATATAAATATGGTTTTGAAACCAATATTGAAACCGATAAAGCTCCAAAAGGCTTAAATGAGGATATTATCAAATTTATTTCCGCTAAAAAAAATGAGCCTGAATGGATGCTAACATGGCGCTTAAAAGCTTACCGCCGTTGGCTGACAATGCAAGAGCCTCATTGGGCGCGTCTTGAATATCCTAAAATTGATTTTCAGGAGCTTTATTATTATGCTGCTCCAAAAAATCATACAGGACCAAAATCTTTGGATGAAGTGGATCCTGAGTTATTAGCAACGTACGAAAAACTTGGCATTCCCCTTAAAGAACAAGAGATTTTGGCAGGAGTAAGAAAACAGTCTGATCCCTCCACTTTTGATGACAGTATGTCTGTATCGGGGCAGGTGGCTGTTGATGCAGTCTTTGATTCTGTTTCTGTTGTAACAACATTCAAAAAAGAGCTGGCACGTACTGGTGTGATTTTTTGTTCTATTTCAGAGGCGATTATTGAACATTCTGAGCTTATTAAAGAATATTTAGGAACAGTTGTACCTATAAGTGATAATTATTATGCGGCCTTAAATGCAGCTGTCTTTACAGATGGTTCATTTGTTTATATTCCTAAAGGGGTTCGTTGTCCTATGGAGCTTTCAACTTATTTTAGGATTAATGAACGCAACACTGGCCAATTTGAACGAACATTGATTATCGCCGCTGAAGATTCCTATGTTTCTTATCTTGAAGGGTGTACAGCACCCCAACGTGATGAAAACCAACTTCATGCTGCTGTTGTTGAGCTTATTGCCCTTGAAAATGCAGAGATTAAATATTCTACAGTACAAAACTGGTATCCTGGCGATAAAGATGGAAAGGGCGGTATTTATAATTTTGTGACGAAGCGTGGAGATTGTCGAGGTGATAGCTCTAAAATTTCATGGACACAAGTTGAAACCGGTTCTGCGATTACTTGGAAATATCCATCCTGCTTACTCCGTGGTAATAATGCGCGTGGAGAATTTTATTCTATTGCTGTTGCAAACGGTTATCAACAAATTGATTCTGGTACAAAAATGATTCATTTGGGAGAGAATACATCCAGTCGCATTATTTCCAAAGGTATTTCTGCAGGTTTTTCAAATAACACTTATCGGGGACAAGTCACAGCTCATCGAAAAGCACAAAATGCGCGTAACTTTACGCAATGTGATAGTTTGTTAATCGGAAATGATTGTGGTGCGCATACAGTTCCTTATATTGAAGCAAAAAATGCAACAGCTCAGTTTGAACATGAAGCCACAACATCAAAAATTTCTGATGACCAACTTTTTTATGTTATGCAAAGAGGAATTCCCGAAGAAGAAGCTATCGCATTAATTGTAAATGGTTTTGTAAAAGAGGTCATTCAAAAACTTCCCATGGAATTTGCTGTCGAAGCACAAAAGCTTATTAGTATTAGCCTTGAAGGTAGTGTTGGATAATTTTATTTAATTAGATAAATAGAAGACTTTATGTAAAAAGGCTGTAACGGTAGCACATAATGCTAAAAATGACCTCTATGGTAATTACAAAAGTAGATGGATGCTAAGGTAAAATAATACGCATTGATATCTGAAAAACAGCCAAAACAGGATTAAATTATGTTAGAGATCAAAAATTTGCACGCCCGTGTTGCTGAAACCGATACAGAAATTATTCGTGGTTTAAACTTGACAGTTCAAGATGGAGAAGTTGCCGCTATCATGGGACAAAATGGAGCCGGAAAATCAACTTTATCTTATTTGCTTGCTGGTCGTGATGATTATGAAATAACAGAAGGAGATATTCTCTATAATGGACAATCACTTTTAGAAATGGATCCAGCAGAACGTGCTGCATATGGTGTTTTTCTTGCATTTCAATATCCAATGGAAATACCAGGGGTAGCAACAATGGAATTTTTAAAAGTTGCGATGAATTCTCAACGCAAAGCGCGAGGTGACGAAGAACTTAAAATTCCTGAATTTATAAAATGTGTTAAAGAAGTTTCAGCCAAACTTGAAATAGATATGGATATGCTAAAGCGTCCATTAAATGTAGGTTTTTCAGGTGGAGAAAAAAAACGCGCTGAAATTTTACAAATGGCACTTCTTGAACCTACACTTTGCATTTTAGATGAAACGGATTCTGGCTTAGATATTGATGCACTAAAAATTGTTGCAGATGGTGTTAATAAACTTCGGGATTCAAAACGTTCATTTTTGGTGATTACCCATTATCAACGGCTGCTTAATTATATTATTCCTGATACGGTACATGTTCTTTATAAAGGACAAATTATCAAAAGCGGTGATAAATCCTTAGCGCTTTATTTAGAGGAAAATGGGTATGCTGATCTTATTAGGGAAGCGGTTTGAGGTTATTAAATATGAATGCACAGCAAAACTTGTTAGCGGTTGAAGAAAATATACTCAGTAATTTTAATCAGTATGTAAACCACTTACCTGGTGATAAAGCTGTACAGGAAATCCGCAAGAAAACTATTGAGCAGTTTCAAACGACACGGCTTCCTTCCCGTAAAATCGAAAGTTGGCATTATACCAATCTGCGTACCTTACTGAAGTCTATTAGCAATTTTTCAAAAGTTCAAGACAATCAATTGGTTGATGCATTGCTTTCAGAAAGTGCTGTTTTCTCCATAAACAATGGAAAAACATCGATAGAGTCAAAGGTAGACAACATTGCAGTAAAACGCCTTTCAGACGCATTAGAAGATAATTCTGTACAGATAAATCAAAACATTTCTGATGAAGATTTTATTGGACAGTTAAATACAGCTTTTGTTACAGATGGTTGGCTTTTTCACATCCCTGAAAATACAAAGTTAAATATCCCCATTGAATTACAAAATATACAAATGGGGGGACAATCTCATATTTTTTCGGATATAAAAGTTGATAAAAATAGTCAAGTTATGTTTATTGAACATCAGGTTGGCAATGATAAAGATACCTTTGTCAGTTCAATATTTTCATTAAATGTTGCTGCTGATAGTGATGTTACGTGGATTCTCATTCGCAATCGTGATTTTAATTCTACACAATTTGGTCGATTTTGTGCTGTTCTTGATCAAAGAGCGAAGTTATCACTTTATGTCATTAATATAGGGAGTCAATTAAATCGCCAAGAAATCGATATTGAATTACAGGGAGAAGAATCTGATTTTCAATTACGCGTCATAAATTTATTATCAGGACAAACACATAGTGATCTTACAATGACTGTTCGTCACGTGGAAGAAAAATCAACATCAACCGAAATTATACGCAATGTGGTTACAGATAAGGCTGTTGGTGTTTTCCAAGGAATAATACGTGTTTCTCAAAAAGCGCAAAAAACAGATGCACGCATGGCTTGTAATAGCCTTATTCTTTCAGATGATGCAGAATTTAATGCAAAGCCTGAACTAGAGATTTTTGCTGATGATGTTGCATGTGGTCATGGTGCAACAGTTGCTAATATTAATCATGATTATCTTTTTTATCTTATGACACGTGGTATCCCATTTAAAACGGCGCGAGCACTTTTGATTAAAGGATTTATCTCTGAGCTCATTGATGACATCAAGCAAGATAATATTCAAATCGTTTTGGAGAATATCATTAGTAAATGGCTTGAAAAAAATGTTTAAGGTAGAAAAAATGGAAAATAACGTACAAACATTTACTTATAATGTCGAAGAAATTCGGCGTGATTTTCCTATTTTGCACCATCAAGTTTATGGAAAGCGATTAGCATATCTTGATAGTAGTGCTTCTGCCCAAAAACCAATGTCAGTACTCAATGCAATGAATAATTATTATCACTATAGTTATGCTAATGTGCATAGGGGAATGTATTTTTTAGCCAATATAGCAACACAATCCTATGAAAATTCTCGTGAAACCGTTCGTGTTTTTCTAAATGCTCAAAAAGCTGAAGAAATTGTTTTTACGAAAAATGCAACAGAAGCTATTAATACTGTTGCTTATGGTTGGGCGATGCCAAAACTCAAAGAAGGTGATGAGATTGTTCTAACGATCATGGAACATCATTCAAATATTATTCCTTGGCATTTTCTCCGTGAACAAAAAGGTGTTAAACTTATTTTTGTTCCTGTCGATGAAAATGGTGTTCTGCACATTGAAGATTTCCAAAAGGCTTTAAGCGAAAAAACGCGGCTTGTTGCTATAACGCATATGTCCAATATATTAGGAACTGTGCCTCCTGTTAAAGAGATTATTAAGCTAGCACATCAAAATTCTATTCCTGTTCTTGTTGATGGTTCTCAAGGAGCAGTACATTTAACCGTTGATGTGCAAGATCTCGATTGTGATTGGTATGTCTTTACAGGTCATAAGCTTTATGGACCCACTGGTATTGGTGTTTTGTACGGTAAAGAAGATAGATTAGAAGAAATGCGTCCTTTTCAAGGGGGAGGGGAAATGATCGAGGAGGTAACAACCGATAAGGTTTTTTATAATGCTCCTCCTTACCGTTTTGAAGCAGGCACTCCTCCTATCGTTGAAGCTATTGGATTAACTGCGGCTATTGATTATATACAAGAGAAAGGTCGTAGCACGATTCATGCCCATGAGAGGTCCCTTTTAGCTTATGCGCAGGAAAAACTTAAAATGGTTGAGTCATTGCGTATTTATGGTCATTCTCCCAATAAAGGAGCTATTATATCATTTACAATTGAAGGGATTCACGCCCATGATATCGCTATGTTTATTGATAGAAAAGGAGTTGCAATCCGCGCGGGAACCCATTGTGCACAGCCTTTATTACAGCGCTTTGGTCTAACATCTATTTGCCGCGCATCGTTAGCCATGTATAACACTCAAGAGGATATAGATCAATTAGTAGAAGCATTGCAAGAAACAAGGACATTTTTTAATGGCTGAATCAATTGAAGAGCGTCATTCTACAGAATCCGTTGAAACTGTAAGCGAAAATAAAAAATCTTACATATCAGCAATTCCAGCAGACGAAATTGATCGTATGACAAATGATATTATTGCTGCTCTCAAAACAGTTTATGATCCAGAGATTCCTGCTGATATTTATGAGCTAGGATTGATTTATCGTATTGATATTGACGATGATCGTTCAGTAAAAATTGAAATGACTCTTACAGCACCGGGATGTCCTGTTGCAGGTGAAATGCCGGGGTGGGTAGAAAATGCAGTCAGTGCAGTTGAAGGGGTTTCGTATGTTGAAGTCACTATGACTTTTGATCCACCATGGACACCTGATTGTATGTCAGAAGAAGCTCAAATTGCTGTCGGATGGTACTAAAAGTATTGTTAAGAGACTCTAATTTAGCCATTCATGAATAAGCTGTTTACTTTTCATAAGCGTTTAAATTTAAGGACGATCGCATGAGTTATAATAAACAAAAACTAGAACTCACTTGGATTGGAAAAGAAAAACGCCCAAAACTAGAGCCTCGTATTTTATTGGAAGATCTTGAAAAATCTTATCACGCTCCGCACCAAGTATCTACCCAAGATATTTTTGATAATAAACTCATTTTTGGTGATAATTTACTCGCACTCAAAGCGCTTGAACAAGAATATATGGGGAAGGTAAAATGTATCTATATCGATCCGCCTTATAATACAGGCAATGCCTTTGAACATTATGAAGATGGTTTGGAGCATTCCCTATGGCTAAGCCTTATGAGAGACAGGCTAGAATTGTTACATCATTTACTGGCGGATGATGGAAGTATCTGGATATCAATTGATGATGATGAACAAGCCTATCTTAAAGTGATGATGGATGAAATTTTTGGTCGCCAAAATTTCATCAACAATATTATTTGGCAAAAGAAATATGCTCCACAAAATGATACAAAATGGCTTTCTGATAATCATGATTTTATAATGGTTTATGCCAAAGACAAAACGATTTGGCGCCCTCAATTGCTTCCTCGTTCAAACGATATGGATGCGCGCTATAAAAATCCTGATAATGATCCTCGCGGTCCTTGGAAATCTGGAGATTTATCTGTAAAAAGAGTAACACCTAAGGATATTTATGAAATCATCACACCTTCTGGACGCAAGGTAATGCCTCCTAATGGTAGAAGTTGGGCTATGAATAAAAAAAAATTCTTTGAATTATTGAATGATAATCGTATTTGGTTTGGCCCCACAGGAAGCAATGTTCCTTCTTTGAAGCGTTTTTTATCAGAAGTAAAAAATGGCATGGTTTCAATGACCATTTGGCCTTATCAGGAAGTTGGCCATAATCAAGATGCAAAAAAAGAAGCCAAAGTCTTCAATTCTGATAGTGTCTTTACAACTCCTAAACCGGAACGTTTAATGGAACGCATTATTCAACTTGCCACTAATCCCGGTGATCTTGTACTGGATTCTTTTGCTGGTTCTGGCACAACCGGTGCTGTTGCCCATAAAATGGGAAGGAAGTGGATTATGATTGAACTTGGTGAGCATTGTCACACCCACATTATCCCTCGTTTAAAACAAGTCATTGATGGAACTGATCAAGGGGGAATTTCCAAAAGTGTCAATTGGCAAGGTGGCGGTGGATTCCGTTATTATCGCCTTGCACCTTCTCTGTTGCAAAAGGATCCATGGGGACAATGGATTATTAGTCGCGAATATAATGCTGCGATGCTTTCAGAAGCAATGTGCAAACATATGGGATTTACCTATGCACCTGATGAAAATCATTATTGGATGCAAGGGTATTCAACCGAAACAGATTATATTTATGTCACAACAAGCGCTATGACCCATGAACAACTCCGTATAATGAGTGAAGAGGTAGGCTCTCATCGCACGTTGCTGATTTGTGGTACAGCCTTTGATACAAAATCAGCATCCTTTGAAAATCTGACACTCACTAAAATCCCCCGTGCAATATTAGAAAAATGCGAATGGGGAAGGGACGATTACAGTTTAAATGTAGCCAATCTTGAACCAGTAATTGTGGTAAAAGAAAACAGCAAAAATAAAGATATTGCGCAAGCAGAATTAGATCTATTTGAATAATATATAAAAAGCGGAGTTTTTCATGAACACTGTTGAACAAAGGATTTCTGCTCGCTTATCGTTGCGTGATCCTCAACGTGAATCTTTAAATATTTTGGTAAAAATCTTAGAAAATATAGAGCTTTCTAAAAATGCTGATTTGGTTGCAGAGTTAGAAGTGATAAAAAATCTTTATCCTTCTGTACAAGATTTTGAACGAAACTTTCCCTCTTTTTGTTTTGCCTTAGCAACGGGTGTTGGGAAAACGCGACTTATGGGGGCTTTTATCAGCTATCTTTATTTAACAGGTCGTAGTCGCCATTTTTTTGTTTTAGCGCCAAATTTGACTATTTATGAAAAGTTAAAACAGGATTTTAGTCCCCAAAGTCCGAAGTATGTTTTCAGTGGAATGAGTGAATTTATTGCCAATAGACCCGTTATTATTACAGGTGAAGATTATGAAAGTGGTAAAGGTATTCGCGTTGATGAACACCATATTCAAGGACAAAAGCGTTTGTTTGAGAATAGAGATACGGCCTTTATCAATATTTTTAATATTTCTAAAATTAATACAACGGATAATAAAAAAGGCGCACTAAAATCTAGTATTCCGCGAATTAAACGCTTACAAGAAACGATTGGTGAAAGTTATTTTGATTATCTCGCAAATCTTCCTGATTTAGTTTTGTTAATGGATGAAGCACATCGTTATCGAGCTTCTGCTGGTGCGGCAGCAATTAATGAGTTAAAACCTGTTTTAGGAATAGAGCTTACAGCGACACCAAAAACAATAGGTGCAAAACCCGTAGATTTTAAAAATGTTGTCTATAGTTATTCACTTGCAGAGGCTATGAGAGATGGTTTTGTAAAAGAGCCTGCTGTTGCTACACGTAAAGATTTTCAACCTCAAAATTATACATCTGAACAATTAGAACATATCAAATTACAAGATGCAATTCATGCCCATGAAAACGTGAAAGCAGATTTAATTGTCTATGCAAAAGATTATAACAAAAAGTTCGTTAAGCCTTTTATTTTAGTTGTCGCTCAAGATACAAATCATGCACAGAAATTGCGTGATTTATTGGAATCAGATGATTTTTTTGCAGGAGCTTATAAGGGAAAAGTTATAGAGATTCATACAAAACAGTCGAATATAGAAGAAGATCAAAATATTCAAAAGCTGATTGCAATTGAAGATTCTCATGACTCAACAGAAATTGTTATTCACGTTAATAAATTAAAGGAGGGGTGGGATGTTACGAATCTCTATACTATTGTACCGTTGCGTGCATCGGCTTCAGAAATTTTAACAGAGCAAACAATTGGGCGTGGATTGCGTTTGCCTTATGGGTATAGAACAGGCGTGGAAGCTATTGATCGTTTAACAATTATTGCGCATGATCGTTTTCAAGATATTATTGATCGTGCAAACGATCCAAACTCAATTATAAAAAAGCATATTGAGATTGGAACAGGAGGGAATATCCCCTTTGAAAAGACCGATATAGTGACAGTTCCAAGTCAAGTAGAAGCTTTATTGATGCAAACGATGGTAATACGTAATTCCGATATAAATGGAGCATTTTCTGATTTACAAGGTATCATATTACGTCATACAGATTCCCCTACATTAACACCTGAAGAGCAAGATATTGCAGCGATCGCGTGGGATCTTATCAAAGAGAATGATAAATTGCCAAGTTCTCAAATGCTTTGTTCTGCACAGATACAAGAAAAAATTGCTAATAAAGTTATGAATATTAAGCCTTCATCACAAAAGTCTCTTGTATCAAAAGTGCTGACAATTCTGACAAAACAATTAACAGAACTGATCATAGATATTCCAAATATTATACTCATTCCTTCGCGTGATGTTACTTATGGTTTTTATGATTTTGATTTGGAAAATTTAGAAAACTTAAATTTTCAACCTGTTAGTAAAGAACTTTTAATTCGAGAATTGCGTACCCATAAAAGCATTTTTCTCACATCTAAGAATGAATATGTCAAAGAGCCTTATCTTGAAAACTACATCATTCGTGGTTTGATTGATAATGACTTTGTCGATTATGATAACCATACGCTCTTATTACGAAAATTAGCTAGTCAGATAGTAGAACATTTCCGATCTTATTTACCCAATGATACAGCTGTTGAGAACGTATTAATTCACTATCAGCACAAGCTTACTAGTTTTATTGTTGCGCAATTAAGAGAACATCAATGGGAAACGCAAAAAGATTATGCGGTTAAAGTTACACGAGGTTTTACAATTTTACAACCTATCCATTATGTGTTGCCGCAAGGGACGTCTCCTCTTGATTTTCGTAATATTCCTGCCATTAAAAGCGATATTAAAAAACTTGTATTCAGCGGCTTTAGAAAATGCTGTTATCCTTTACAAAAGTTTGATTCAGTAGAAGGGGAATTACGATTTGCTCAAATATTAGAGGATGATGCACAAGTCTTGAAATGGATGAAACCCGCTCGAGGTTTTTTCAGAATAGAATATGATAAAAGATCAATCTATGAACCAGACTTTGTTGTAGAAACGAAGGATGCCAAATATCTTTGTGAGCCTAAAAAAGCCTCTGAAATGCAAAATCCTATTGTTTTAAAAAAGAGAGAAGCTGCAGTTCAATGGTGTTGTCATGCAACGCGCTATGCGGCGACTTATGGCGATAAAAAATGGTATTATGTTCTTATTCCCCATGATGCTATTAAAGCAAATAGTAGTTTTGAAGGTTTGTGTGCAGAGTTTACCATTTCAGAATCTATACTTGAGAGCTTATAACTTTTTGCTTCAAAAATAAAACACATAAGTTTTTTAATTGACGGGTGTGAGGTTTAATCAAATGTTTGAATAATTATTTTTAACTTTTTTCTAACGACGTTAAAATAAAAAGAAAAATGTATAGAAAAGTTATACAAGATTATGCTTTTGTATGGGGATTTGTAGCACATTTACACTTTTTTATAAAAGTACAATCTTATTTTCATTATGTGAAAAGATCTTTGAGTTATAATCATAAATTAAAAAAAATATTTTAATTTTATTGAGTAATTTGATAAATGTTCTTTTTTTAAAAAACTTAAACAGTTTATTGTTCTTTCATTTAAAACGCCTGAATATAATGAAATACCCAGAGGATAAAAGGGGGAGTTTTTCATATGACTTTAAATTTAACAAACACTGTTTTTAATTTTTTAAAGAAAAACCCGACAAAAAAGTTTACAGCTCGAGAAATTGCTCAATGGATATTTGAAAATTACCCAGAAAAATGCCGTCAAAAACAAAAGAATTCAACGGCAATAATCACTCCCCTTAATAGTGATGCGGCTCTTATTCAGCAAATTGTTGCTGAAATAGGGGCAAAACGCCCTCAGTTACAAAAGCGTTATTCAGAAATTAAAACCACTGAAGGACGACCGAGACAATATTATTTTACTGAACAAACAGATAGTGCTGAAATTGATGCAATAGAGGACAATGCAAAGAGTAGAACAGAAGATGGCTCTGTTAAAGAGCATGATCTTTATCCATTATTATCTAAATTTTTATGGTCAGAGCTTGCAGTTTATAGCAAGCGCATTAATGAGAAATGTTCTCGTAATAAACATGGTGCAGGCGGAAATAAATGGCTTTATCCAGATCTCGTAGGGATGCAAGATTTAAGCAAGGAATGGAATCGTGAAATCAAAGACTGTGTTTTGCAATATTTTGATAAAAAGACAAAGCTTTGGTCTTTTGAAGTAAAAATTCTCATCAATCGTTCAAATTTACGAAAAGCATTTTTTCAAACAGTTAGTAATTCTTCATGGGCTAATTTGAGTTATTTAGTTGCTAGTGAAATTGAAGGAGTTGATACATTAAAAGAGCTTCGGATGCTTTCAAGTTTGCATGGAATTGGATTTATAAGACTTAATAAGGAAAACTCTTCCGAGAGTGAGATCTTAATTCCTGCCAAAGAACGTAGTGATATTGATTGGGATACTGCTAATAGATTAGTGGAGGAAAACAAAGATTTTCTTGATTATATTAAGCTCATTCGTCAATTTTATCAAACTGGTGAGATGCGTCCTCTAGATTGGGATCATATGTATCTATGAGGGGTATTTTTAAAAAGACTCTATTGTTTAAAAGCCTTTTTTCAGAATGATGAAAAATTACTCTAACTATTTTATTTGTCTTATTATATTGGTATAATATGTTGATTTACTAATGATAATTAGTCTTTAAACTTAAATGAGGGGAATGAATACCCTAGTATTCAATCCTTTCAAACCATCTCATATTGATATTGTATCAATTAAAATTTTTCTCACGTACCTCATGAGTAGGGTTGAGTAGGGGAAGAGTAAAAATTCTGTTTTAAGCCTGTTCTATTTTGTGCATTGAGCGTGATTCCATTAGATACTAGACTTAATGATTATAATTTATTATAAATTTGCTATTATAGAGGGTGAAATTCGACTTTTTTGCTTTGTTTACATCAAGCATGGAAAATATTACTTCCTCATATTGAAGTCTTCTTACGGAGAATTTACACTACTATTTCTTTAATTTCCATTGCTGTTCGTTTTGATGATTACTAAGCTTTTTGTTATCCGAAGTAAACATTCAAAAAAACATTAATTTTATAAAATATTCACATAGTTTACTCAATTTCTTGAAATAGATTTAAAAAATAAATTTCTCTCACACCTTATGGTAAAGGAAGTGTGTACTGTCGCAGTCTGCCGCAATACTCTCTTTATTTTTCAATAATACCGCACGCTAAACGTGCACCACCTCCGCCAAGCGGTAATGGTTTATCTGATTGATTATCAGCCCCTAAATGAATGACTAAAGAGCGCCCTTTAATTTCAGAGATTTTTTTTAATCGTGGAGCAAGAACGCTCATTATGGCATATCCCTGCTTATCAACATAAAGTGCTGGTAAATCACCAAGATGACCATTGACATTATAAGGTCCTAAATGTTTTCCGGTATGTTCCGGATCATAATGTCCACCTGCGCTTCCACCAATTATGCCATCTTTTGTATCACATGAAGGATTTACATGTACATGAAAACCATGCATTCCTTCTGATAAAGTAGATAAATTAGGGATGAAAATCAAACCGTATGTGGTTTCTTCAATTTTAATGCTACCAATAGCCTTTTTGGAATTGTTATATTCTAATTTATAAATATTTACTTGTTTTGATAGTGCTAATGCAGAATTTTTATGAATTAAAAATGCCATAAAAAACAATAATGATAATAATATTTTTTTCATAAAATACCTTTATACTTATATTTTAATATATTGTTGTCTATAAATAACAATCTATATTAATGATATATTATATAAATGTCTTAAATTTAACTTTAAGAAAAATAATTTACATAGAAATATTCTGTTATTAGAAAGAGCAAATAAATTAAAGTGTGTTTATATATATTTCTGAACATAACTTTTATTTTTTGATCTATAAAAAATACAGCTTTTATGGATGGATAATTATATCTCACTTACATTTCTTCAAGAGATGCTTTTAAAAAATCTACTTTTTGAGGTATAATAAGAAATTAAATAAGGAATTTTAGTAAGTTAGCTATTATTTCATTTACAATATGATGATCGTTTCATCAAAAAAAGAACATATAATTTGTTGATGATTTAATTGTTTTTCATAGAAAAAATGACGAGAAATTTCTATTCATTATGAAATTTATAAGAGAAAAAATTATTATGATTCATATAAATTTCCCAATAAAATACAGCATATACCGACACTCCCTCCCATTCCTGATCCTATCAGTGCTCCTATTATTATTCCGGAAGAAAGTGCTACTCCTATACCCATTGCGATAACTGGACCAAATCCTGGAAGAGCAATATAACCATAAGCTGCAAGAGTTGCCGCGATAGCTCCTGATATGCTACCATTTAAACCGCCAATGAAAGCAAATTCTTTAATAGAATGGTAGCACTTTTTTAATTTTTTTTTCTTACAGCTGTGAAAAGAAACGTTGCTGTAAGTTTTTAAATCAATCATATTCTTTTCTTTCATTTTGAATGCTAACTGTTCCTGAATAGTCAACGGATACGAAAAAATGGGACTTTTTAAATTTTACTAAAGCACGCCAGATACCATTGTCATCTAAGCGCAATCGTTTAATATTCTCAAAACCATTTTGCATAAGACAATTTTTAACTTGTGAAGCAGTAAATGAGTTCTGACCTATTTTAGTGACCTTTTGAGTAGAGCTATAGGTAAAGGTTTGACAATAAGGAAGGTGAAAAACTTCACTTATTGAAGTCGTGACTATCAACGAGACACATGCAATCATTATAAAAAAAGTACTTAATTTCAAAAAATTATTTAGTGTCATCTTGTTACCATTTGTTGAAACAACACTTCATTAACCTCTGTGTTACTAACAGGTTCCAAAGATGATTTTATTTTTAATATTATACTTAACAATAAAAATTTTTGAAAATATATTGATTAAATAAAACTGTTTTTATTTATTTTCTTATTAAAATTAATTTTATAAAATAACTTTTTCAAAACGGTATTATTTTTCATTTTATTTATAGTTCTAAATTTAACAGCTATGATTTAGCAAGATATCTTTATAATTTAATTTGTAGTATATAATTCAGTTTTCTCTTATTTCATATCAACATACTAAATATATATAATAATTTTTAATAAAAAATAATTTACAGTTATATTAATTAAACATGTTATTATTATAAATAAATCAAATAAATATAATTAATTATTTTAATATAAATTGTTACTTCTTAGAAAGAACAAAAATATTTTTTATATTAGTAATAGATATGATTCAAAATGCAATTTATTATTTATTATTTTACGTTATTATCCATTATTGCTTAGTAGAGCTGTTTTGATGATTTTGTTGGAAATATTTGCATAATTTCCTTAAATCCATAACCGGGATACATTCCTTCGCGCATAAATAAATTACGTAATGGTGGGAAACTATGCAACAAACCAAGCCCAATGCTTCGTATGATATGAACAGGCAACATATGAGAAAGTAGAGCAGAGTTCAGTGTATGAACAGCTCCACTTCGGATTAATATATCTGGTTTGCGGCATTTGTTATAATGTGCAACAATCATTTCAGAGTTAGAATTGGATATTTTATTGGGTAAAATATCAATTAAAGTTTGGACATCACGGAATCCTAAATTTAATCCCTGTGCCCCAATAGGGGGAAAAACATGAGCGGCTTCACCCACTAAAATTGTTCGATTAGCAGCAAAATGATGAGAAAGAAGTCCGAAAATCGGCCATGCTTGAATTGATGTTTCTAAGCTTAGCTTTCCAAGCATTGATTGCATTTGGTTTTCGATCATTTTTGCAATTGTTTTTGGTTCTATATTTAATAATTCCTCAGCGCGGGAAGGATGAACAACCCATACAAGACTAGATCTTCGTCCTGGTAGTGGAACCTGTGTAAATGGACCGTGTTCTGTATGAAATTCAGTTGATGTATTTTGATGAGAAAACTCATGAGAAAAGTTGAGAACAAGTGCTTTTTGTGGATAATTCCACTGTTTCACACTTATCCCTGCTGCTGCACGTGTAAGAGAGTGACGTCCATCAGCTGCAACAACAAGTGGTGCTTGAATAATTCTATGATCAGCAAGAGTAATGCATACATGGTTTTTTGTGTGATGAACAGATTTGGCTACAGAAACAAATCTTGTAATATTGGGCGTATGTGTAACAGCGTCGACTAAAGCACTATTCAATTTTATATTAGGTATATTATAGCCAAAAGCTTTTTCGCCAATTTCAGTAGAAGAAAAATGCACCGTAGGAGCATGCACAATTCTAGAAGTTATATCTATAATTCTCATGGACGATAAAGCAGCTGCATGTTTTTGAAGATTATCCCAAATATTGAGTTTTTGAAGCATGCGTATTGCAGGCATCATAAGAGCCGTTGTCCGTAACTCATCTGTATGAGCAGGGGGCCCAACAAGAAAAACAGAAAGCCCCTTCTGTGCAAGACTCAGCGCGGCTAACATTCCGACAGGACCTGCACCAATAACAGCAATATCTTTATGCTCTTCCTTTTCAAATATCACAACGATTTGAACCTTTATTCATTGAGAAAATATTTTAACATTTCCAAATGATCTCTCTCTTTTTATTATATGAAGCTCTTCTATTATTATAGTATGTAATAAATAATGCGATATAAAAAAGTAACCTTTTTATGATTTTTTTAAATGCTGAGTTATATCATCGTTAAAAAATGGCGTATTGATAGATGGTTGAAGACTTTAAAAACGAGGATAAGAAAACCTTGAAACGTAAATTAACAAAGAAAATCAAAACAAATGCTAAATTATTACGCCATAAAAAAGTAACAATGCCACAAGCAAAGGCCTTTTCCGTTCATTTACTAACAGCTTCGGGATCATTTTTAGCGTTTCTTTCTCTTATATCAGCCTCTCAAAAAGAATGGACAGCTATGTTCTGTTGGCTTGGGCTTGCTCTTCTCGTTGATGGTATAGATGGACCAATTGCACGCAAACTTGATGTTAAGTACGTTCTTCCAACATGGTCTGGAGAGCTGTTAGATAATATTATTGATTACGTGACTTATGTCTTAATTCCTGCCTTTGCACTCTATCAAAGTGGTTTCATGGGGGTAGGGTTATCATTTTCATTGAGTGCAATTATTGTTATTTCATCTGCTATTTATTATGCAGATACTAGTATGAAAACCAAAGAAAACTTTTTTAAAGGATTTCCTGTTGTTTGGAATATGATGATTTTTACGCTTTTTGTCGTCAGACCAGGAGAGTGGATTACTTTTATCATTATTGTTTTATCGGCGATTATATCTTTTTTGCCAATTTATTTTATTCATCCAGTAAGAGTACTTCGTTTACGTAGAATTAATTTTCCCATTTTTCTCTTATGGTGTTTTTTTGGTATTTCTGCCTTCTTTTATCAACTAGAGGCTCCCTATTGGGTTAAAATAGGAATTTCGGTAACAGGAATTTATACATATTGTATTGGCGCAATCATGCAAATATTTCCTAAACTTGGGGCAAAAAGTATAAAAAAAACAATGAAATAATTGTTTTAAGAAGGGTGTGAGATGCAAATTAATTTTGGAGCAGATGATGATATTTCTTTTACGAAAGAAGGGCGTGCTGGTATTATAAAGCTCACACGTCCTTCAGCATTAAACGCTCTTAATCAACGAATGGTTTCAGCTTTAAAAAAAGCTCTCAGAACATGGGAAACAGATGATAATGTTTCTTGTGTCTTAATTGAAGGGGAAGGGCGTGCTTTTTGTGCTGGTGGAGATGTTGTAGAAATCTATCATATGGGGAAAAGTGCTGCTGCTTGTCAATACTTTAGAAATGAATATAGTTTAAATGCTTATATCAAACATTTTTCAAAGCCCTACATTTCTTTCTTAAACGGTATTTGGATGGGAGGAGGGGTAGGTATTTCTCTCTATGGCTCGCATCGAATTGTTACAGAAAATACAGTTTTTGCTATGCCAGAAGGTGCGATTGGATTTTTCCCAGATGTAGGTGCAAGTTTTTTCTTACCATCTCTTCCCAATCATTTTGGTATCTATCTTGCATTAACGGGCGCACGTATAAAGTGGGGAGATTGCTTAAATTTGGGATTAGCAACACACGCCGTTGCTGAAACTGAATTCGATATGATTAGAAAAGCTGTTATTGAGCAAGGAGATCCTACTTTAGCTTTAAACGAGCGAGCAATTACAAAAGACTATGAAACAAGTCATGAAATACGTTGTATTATTAACACTTGTTTTAGTGCACATACCTTAGAAGAATGTCTTGAGTTGCTACATAAAAAAAGCAATGAAGATGTTTTATTTGCTAAAGAATGTTATGATATTTTGCAGTCACGTTCTCCGACAAGTTTAAAAGTTATCTGGAAACAAATGAAACAAAATTCATCTCAAACGTTGGAAGATTGTATGAAAATTGAAAACCGCATAGCGTATCATATGATTCATTCACATGATTTTTATGAAGGTATACGTGCTATGTTAATCGATAAGGATAAAAGACCTCAATGGCAACCAGATAAACTTTCAAATGTGACAGATGAAATGGTAGATTCTTACTTCCAACCTGTTGAACAAGAGTTATTATTGTGAAAAATAATTCTCACAAACAGATTTCAAAAATCAATTTAATCTATAACTGTTACTTACGGTTTTTGGCATTTATTTGCTTAGTTCTAGGTATTTGTTATTGGATACGCCTTGTTGGGGTTTTTCCAGGTATTCTATGGCGTTTTGATCTTATGCCTTGGCAGTGGCAATTTGCATCAGCTATATTGGCTATTCTCTATCCTATTGCCTTAGTTGGACTTTGGATGTATTCACTATGGGGTATCATTGTGTGGTGTATTGCAGCGTTGATTGAAGCAATAACAATATATTATTCCGATTTTATTTATCAGCCATTTGTACCATTATTTCATGGAATATTGTTTTTAGCTTTTATAGTACTACAAATTGTAATTATTTTTTTTAAAAGAGTAAAAAATAAAAAAACATTGTGATTAAAATTTTCGAGCCAGAATAACAGGCTCAATTTTCGATCTTAGCTAACTTAACTAGCTCAAGTAGCTCATTTTAAAGCTTCGTTCCTCAAAACACTGATGCTAGCTATACTTCTCCATAAAGTTCCATAATATATATTATGCGATAATATGATGCAGAAGATAAATCCTTTATCCAAAAAGAAAACCCTCCTTTAAAACATCATCATATTTATATCATACAATTTACTTTTAAAATAAAATTTGGTCTTTAAAGTACATTCCTTAAAGACCAAAAATAGTGATAGTGATAATGAAATTACGTATAATAAAACTAAGAAAAATTATTGTGCTATTTTACAACGTTTCATACGTGCAAGATCACTCAAAACAGCATTACGATTATTTAAAGCCGAAATTTCATTGCTTTCACTGGATTTAGGATCCATAAAAAACAGAGCAGGTAAAAATACAACACCTGCCGCTGCTAAAGCTACATTTTTATTTCTTGCTGTAGAACGCTCTCTAATTGTATCATTAATCTGTCGTTTATTAGCAAAAAACTCCCGTTGAATATCGGTGCAACTCATTGATCCATCATGTAATGTTGTCGTTGCAATATTTTTTTCTAAACGCCCCCCACATGCTGTCAAGGAAACTGCTAAAACGGCAATACATACACCCCGCTTAAAATTCTTATACATAAAAACCTCATTTTAAACATAAAAAAGTGATATTTATGTCAAAAATAAAACAAAATAAAGGATAATCTTCAAAAAACTTTATTTAACGTAAAATATTGTATGAATAAGCTTATGCAGTTGTTTCGAAAGTAAGGCCCTGATACGCAGGTTTTACATAGGATGGAACGTAATTTACGACTGCATTATAATCCAGCGATCTATCCATATGTGTGAGTATTGCTTGTTTTGGCTTTAAATATTTTATCCATTGTAATGCTTGATCAACAGAAAAATGACTTGGGTGAGATTTAAATTGAAGGGCTTCGATGATGAGAACATCCAAACCCATTAATTTGGATAATGTTTTTTCAGGAAATTCACTAACATCCGTACAATAGGCAACGTTCCCAATCCGAAAACCTAAGGAATGAATGTTTCCGTGGTGTTGTAAATGTGTATTGACGCTTATTTCTCCGCCCTGCCCCTGAATAATAAATTGGCTATCTTCATTGATAAGATGCTCTTTTAAAATGGGAGAATAAGATGAATCTTTTGGAGTTTGAAAACAATATCCGAAAGCACTTTTGAGATGCTCTAGTGTAAATCTGTCGGCATAGATATCTATTAAACATTTTTGTGCAAGTGCATAGCTGCGTAAATCATCAATACCGTGGATATGGTCTGCATGAGAATGCGTGTAAAGAGCAGCATCAAGATGGCTTACACGCGCATCGATCATTTGTGAGCGAAAATCTGGACCTGTATCAATAACGATCGTTGTTTTGCCTCCTGAAGGTTTAATACGTTCAACTAATAAAGAACTTCTGTAGCGTTTATTTTTAGGGTTATTCGGATCACATGTTCCCCAATCACCATTAGGTCTTGGCACTCCTGGAGAAGGACCACAACCTAATATTGTAAATCGGTATTGATCACACATATCTTTTGCCTTATTTCATTTTGCTAAATAAACGAAAAGCATTACGCGTTGTTATTTGAGCTGTTTCTTCAATGCTTAAGCCAATTGTTTCAGCCAAAACAGCTGCTGTATAACATACAAAAGATGGTTCATTTGTTTTGCCCCGATGGGGACTAGGTGCTAAAAATGGAGCATCTGTTTCCACTAACAAATGCTCATGGGGCACAATTTTTGCTATTTCACGGATTTCAAGTGCGTTTTTAAAAGTAAGAATACCCGAAAAAGAAATATAACCACCAAGTTCAATTCCAGCACGAGCAAGTTGCATTCCAGACGAATAACAATGAAGGATAAAGGGAAAAGCTCCTTCTTTTATCTGTTCACGTAATATTTTCTCCATATCGATATCGGCATTGCGTGAATGTATAACAAGAGGAATCTGTGTTTCTCGAGAAGCAATGATATGTTCTTGAAAAACTTTCTTTTGCTCTTCTGGTGTAGAGTAATCATAATGATAATCAAGGCCCCCTTCCCCAAACGCAACAATTTTAGGATGATTCGAGAGCTGTATAAGCTCTTCCGCTGTAATATTTTGTTCTTCATGCGCGTGATTGGGGTGTGTTCCAACGGAACAAAAGACTTGATCATAGCTTTGCGCAATGGCTAACAGTTTATCTAACTTATGAACATGGGTTGAAATTGTTATCATACGTTTAACGTCAGCATCTAAAGCCCGTTGGATAACATTATCCAAATCTTGTGAAAAGTCTTCAAAATCAAGATGACAATGTGTATCAATCAACATGATGAGTGTCTTCTTTCTTCAAGATATAACGAGGAAAAATTGGTTCTGGTGGTGGAAGATCAAGCCCTTCTTGAATTTTTGAATGACTTATATGATACAATAACCGATCATCTTCAGCAACCGCAAGGCTATCAAGAAGTTTCGTTGCTGATTGGGGTATGAAAGGCAAAAGCATAATTCCTATTCTCCGCAAGATTTCTACAGTTATATAAAGAACTGTAGAAAATCGTTCTCGATCGTTTTTACGTAAACTCCAAGGTTGTTCGTTGGCAAAATAGCGATTGGCATCTGCTACAATTGAAAAAATAGCTGAAAGTGCTAAATGCATACTATAAGAAGACATAGCTTGGTGTACAGTTTCAAGTACTTGAAGAGATTGTTCTAAAAGCTGTTTATCTTGAGCTAAAAATAAAGCTGGTTTCGGGACTTGTGCATTACAATTTTTGGCAATCATAGACAAACAGCGCTGTGCTAAATTACCAAGATCGTTAGCAAGATCAGCATTAATACGGTTCACAAGGCTTTCATGACTATAACTACCATCTTGTCCGAATGGCACTTCACGGAGAAGGAAATAACGGACCTGATCAAGACCATAATGATCAACCATTTCAAAAGGATCAACGACATTTCCAATAGATTTTGACATTTTTGCACCACGATTAAGTAAAAAACCATGTGCAAAAATATTTTTAGGCAATTCAATTCCAGCAGACATTAAAAATGCCGGCCAATAGACTGCATGAAAACGAATAATATCCTTACCAATAATATGCGTATTTGCAGGCCAAAAATCACGTTTTTTTGAATTTTCATTGAAAAAACCTATTGCTGATAGATAATTTGTAAGCGCATCAACCCAGACATACATCACGTGCTTTGGATTCTCAGGAACAGCAATTCCCCAGTTAAAACTTGTGCGTGAAATAGAGATATCTTTTAATCCCGATTTGATAAAACTTATAATTTCATTACGCCGCTCAAGTGGCAAAATAAAATCAGGATATTTTTCATAATATTCAAGAAGAGCCTTTTCATAACCAGAAAGTCTAAAAAAATAACTTTCTTCTTCATTCCATTCAACTGGAGAGCCTAATTCCTTCTCGCGACGGATGTTGTCTGCTCCAACTTCTGTATCTTTCTCTTCATAATACGCTTCTTGGCGAACCGAATACCACCCCGTATAACGACCGAGATAAATATCGCCATTTGCTTCCATCTTTTTCCAAATTTCTTGACAAGCTTGATAATGGCGTTCTTCTGTCGTACGGATAAAATCATCATTAGAACAATTTAATACTGCAAGCATTTTTTGAAACACCGCACTATTACGATCTGCAAGTTGCTGAGGTGTCATGCCTAATGCAGCTGCGGTTTGTTGCATCTTGAGACCATGCTCATCTGTACCAGAAAGAAAAAATACATTTTTTCCGTTTAACCGTTGAAAGCGGGCTAAAACATCGCTTGTAATGGCACTATAAGCATGTCCAATATGTGGAGCAGCATTAGGATAAAAAATGGGAGTTGTTATGTAATATGTGTCACGCATGTCATACTCGTTGTAAAACGCTATAAATAGAAGATATAATGACATAACGCTTGTTCATCGCATTGTCACGGAAAAACTAATTCTCATGAATGATCTTATGAACTTTAAAAAGTAAGTTAATAACAAACTGCTTTTTATCGAGATTAAACAGTTGTATTTCCTCTATTTCTTGATGAATCTCCTGCCATTTTTCCGCATATTTTTTTGAGAGAAATAAGTCTCCCTTTTCAACGAGCATGATAGCTTTTTTTTGAATTTTATTAAGAATTTCATCACAAAATTGTTGAAATTGGAATGTAGAAGAAGCAGATGAAAATGTTTGTGCAAGAGTATGTACAATCGTTGCATTACAAACAGGTTTCTCTAGGAGAGCATCAATTGTTTTAATAACTTCAAGACCGCCATGGCAAATAAGTAAAGCGGCTTTTCGAGGACTTCCTTTAGATTTTTTAATAATCATTTCAATTGTTTTTTCATCAGGTAAATCCTGATCGGCGAAAATATGTATAATAACTTTTTTCATTTCATCGTTATTCAACGGACGAAAAGAAATTTTTTGACACCGTGAATGGATTGTTGGAAGCAATTTTCCTGAAGAATGTGCGATAATAACAAATAACGTTTTTGTAGGTGGTTCTTCAAGTATTTTGAGAATTGCATTTGCTGCATTTCTATTCATATCATCTGCAGAATCAATAATAACAATACGCCATCCATTATCTTGCGATGTTCGACTTAAAAAATGCATAATATCACGGATATCATCAACGAGTATTCCTGTTTTAAACTTTTGTGTTTTCACATCAAATCGACGTGAAATATACAAAAGACCAGGGTGACTTCCTTGTGTAATTTGGCGCCATGGGGTAGAATAAGGATCGGGTTTCAAGAAAGAACTCTGTTGAAAACTTAAAATGTTCCAAGCAAGATGAAAGGCTAATGTAGCCTTTCCAATCCCGTATTCTCCTTCAAATAATAATGCATGATGCAAACGCTCTTCTTTAAGCATTTGTGTCAAAAAATGACGCACATCCTCATGACCAAAGATAACATTGTTCTGGGATGGTGATAAAATTGTATCAATATCATCATATTGGTGTAAGGTATTTAAATTACTCATGAAAGCTGATCCAACAATACCTGATGACAAATATTTTTTATTTGATGAGCAATAGCTTCCACTGAGCCAGTGGCATCAATGACTCGAAATCTATGGGGTTCTTGTTTGGCCAATTGAAGAAAAGCCTGACGTCTTTGTTCTTGAATTTCCAACTGATCTTTTTCAAAATAATCAATTTCTTCTGTTTTTTTTCTTCGTAAATTTGCACGCTTCATACCACACATTGCTGGCATATCTAATAAAAATGTTAAATGAGGCAAAATACCATTGAGCGCAATACACTCTAAAACAGAAAGAAGAGAAGAACTGACTCTATTATTGAGTCCTTGATAAACGCGTGTAGAATCAATAAAGCGGTCACATAAAACGATTTTACCTTTTTGCAAAGAAGGTGCAATAACTTCATGAAAATGGTCAGCGCGTGCAGCTGTAAACAAAACAGCTTCAATCAACGGTCCATACTGTTGCGTCTGCCCCGACAACAAAATATGCCGGATTGCTTCTGCTCCTGGCGTTCCTCCTGGTTCTCGTGTTGTAACAACATCATAACCTTGGTGAGAGAGAGACTCAGCAAGTAAAGAAATCTGCACCGTTTTTCCTACCCCCTCCCCTCCTTCGAATGTAATAAAATAACCTGACACGTATGACCTTAACCTTATTAGCGCGTAACTACAAATATTTCCGTAACCATCCAATTGTTATTTCATAGAATGCATTTTTTACTTTTGCAAAGAAACTTCCTTCCTGAATATTCATTCCGGCAAAAACTGGTTTTTCCAGAAGAATCTTTTTATCTTCTAAAATTTGAATAACACCAACTGATTGCCCAGAAACGATGGGGGCTTTCAATGGACCATGATATTTAATTTTTGCTTTAACATTTACTTTTTTTTCATTCGAAAGCATAAAACTTATTGGTGTTTTAACAATGAGTGGAACAAAATTTTTCTTACCACCGTAAACAGAAGCACGACCAACCGTTTCTTTTTTTGTGAAAATTGTTTTGAGATCAAATGCCGTCATCCCCCATTGAAGAATGCGTTCTATTTCTTTTGTATATTTTTTACCATCTTGCAAACCATTGATTGCTAAAAAAAGACGTCGATGATTTTTAGAAATGGTGGCAACCATTGAAAAACCTTCTTTTTCACTGTAGCCAAAACCAAATCCTTCTACACCAATTTCCTTAGAAATAAGAGGGTTTTTATTACGTTGAAAAATATTATTCCATGTAAAATGAGGCTCACAATAAAGTGCATAATAATCCGGATATTCCTGAACAATATGACGTGCTAATATAATCATATCACGCACAGTTACAAATTGTCCCTCTTCGGGTAGCCCTGTAGCATTAACAAAATGACTCTGAGATAATCCGATTATTTTTGCGCGCTGATTCATCAGTTTTACAAAATGATCTTCATGTCCTGATATTCCTTCAGCAAGAATAATAGCAGCATCATTTCCATTCACAATAATTAAACCACGTAAAAGATCAGAAACACTGATTTCTGTCTTTATCTTTGCAAACATAGTGGTTGTACCGGAAGGTGCTCCACCTTTGCGCCAAGCATTTTCACTGACCTTGAATTTCTGCGTACTTTTTAATAATCCTTTTTTTAATTGATGAAATACAACTTCTGCTGTCATCAATTTTACTAATGAAGCAGGAAAAAAAGGAATATCACTTTGTTTTTCATAAAGTATTGTCTCTGTATCATCATCGAGTAATAACAGTTGTGATGCGGGAGTTTGAAAATCTTGTGCTCTCCCCCACGTATCAAATGCCAATACTCCCCATAATATCAATAAGATCCTTAATGCTGTATACATAGCTGCTCCTCCCATCCCAAAGATCAACATAAAGAATCTTATATAGGAAAAAACTTTTTGATTTCTGAAAATTGAGGAATTATTTACAACTCATAAAAAGATTTTATTTTCATTTAGCTTTAGAAAAAATAATATGACACGTTTTTTATCTTCCATGTAGGTTCAATTTAACATTTTAAATGTATGAGAGACAAAAGATTTTTTCCTATTTTTATTGATAGTATTTTGATTTGTTATGATAAATTATCATTTTAAAATTGAAGCTAACTCAAAATACTGTAAGATTCTCTCATCCCCTCTTCTCATATTGAATTCATTAAAAATCGCTTACTTACGGGTCATAAGTAGGGTTCGTATATGGATAAAAATTATTAAAAAAGAGAGTAAAAATACTTCTTATAAACCTCTCAAGTGTTAAGAATTATCGCACAAAACATTGGGGGCTTGCAAAGTGTATGATGGTGTCGATTTATATCTTCATAAGAGTAAAGATGCTGATGTCTAAAGGCGTTAACAGTTATACCATTCACAGGCGCTGTCGCAAAATAGGCTTGTAGCGTGTTAAAGTATGTCTCTTTTAAATAAGTCCATGAATTGGCAATGTAAGTGTATTTTGTTTGAGACGCTCTGTTTTTCGTGAGGGAACTTACTCCATTAAAGAACATGATAAACAAAAGCATGAGATAATGCATAATCTTTTCATAAGATATTACCGTAGATACTTTAGAAAGATGCAAGGCCGAATCAAAAGAAAATATTTTTTTACTTGTTAAGCTTTTTATTCCTCTCAAATCGAGAGTACAAGTTGTTTTAGAGATTACACAAACAGACTGACACAATAATTTACCTTCGTCTAGCAAAAGCTATTACAGCAAGAAAAGTACACGCTTTATTAAGCAAGCAATATCATAAAACGACGAATAGACCAGCAATGGAGTGGAAAGGCCGTACTGAATTTATAATAATAGAATCCAACCACGCTTTTTGAAAAGGACAAAGCGCTTTAAGATAAAAATCCTACACTAAATCCGTAATTTCTTACCTTTTTTACTAGAAAATTATATAGATAAAAAATCAATGCATTTTTTCTTAAAACAGTTGTAGCCAATTAACCTTTGTTTTTTTGTTTAGCTTATTTATAGAAGCAACTTGATCGAATGGTATCGGCTTATCAACCATGATAGGACCAATTTCTGGCAATTTAACTGCAACAGTTTTATTACGTTGTTCTTGTTCAACAGCAGCTGCTTTAGCTAATTCTTTTTTGTTCCTTGTATTGCGCTGCTCTTTTAACAAAACAGTTTCTCTTTTTTTCGCAACATTTTCCGACGCTAATGAATATGGGGCAGCATTTCCAGGAGTATAAGAGGACATTAAATATGCAGCATCATAATAGCCAACAGGTGCTTCAGCAATATATTCTACTTTAACATCTGCAACCCCCCTATCTACATACCCCAATATTGCCGCAGCTTGCCTTGATAAATCAATGATTCTGTCTTTCATAAAAGGTCCGCGATCATTCACTCTAACAACGATTGAAGACCCATTTTTCAAATTAGTAACACGAGCATAGCTAGGTAAAGGCATTGTAGGATGAGCAGCAGTCAAAAGATTCATGTCATAAATTTCACCGTTGGCAGTTAAACGTCCATGAAAATCTGAACCATACCATGATGCTTCGCCAACACGTTTATAAGTTGGATCACTTTGAGGATAATACCACTTTCCTTTTATTTGATAAGGTTTACCAACAATCGCTCGTCCACGCTTTTTTTCTTCCGATTGATTCTTCTTATTAGATACTTGTTGAGGTAGTACAGAAGTGTTTACGTTAATTGGTTTATTATGATAGGAATCTTTTATTGAAAAATTCATAGTTTGGCTTGCGCAACAAGATACCAGTGACTGAGAAATGACGATCATAGAAAACAATTGAAGTGTTGGTTTAATCATAAAAGTAATTTTCTTTTTTCTATTTGAAGGCATCTATTCAGTCCACTTATTTCTGTTAAGTACTACTTGTAAAAACCACGTCACGCTTTTTGTACGCAACGGAAGAATTTACGTTTTTAAATGATTCCCCTCGCGCATATACCACTCTTGAATTGGCCCCTTCTATCAAGAAATTAACGTATTGTTAACCTTTTTATGGTTTTCATACAAAATAAATGTACTATAGTAGATGTTAAAAAGATTAAAATTTAAACAAATCAACATCTTATAGAAAATTCATTTCATAATATAAGTGTGAATAAGTGGTGATTTTAGCAACTGTTTTGCGAATCATGTAATGCAGTGGGTATTAAAAACCACCTATGGATTGAGAAAATTAGAAACCGCATGTGCTGCCAACGCAGGTACAACCCTATCCGTAAGTTTGTTGAAAATGGAGACAGCATAGCACCGCTCTATTCCAAAAACAGCTGATAGAAAATGACAGACTATAGAATCGATAAAAACTTCAAAAAGAATCAAAACAAAAAAGATTCTTAAATTTTTTATAGCCTATTGATATTACTTAAATTTGGTGAGCGCGCAGGGATTCGAACCCTGGACCTACTGATTAAAAGTCAGTTGCTCTACCAGCTGAGCTACGCGCTCTCACACAAGCTATCTAGTTTGCAGAAAGTGAAGGGAACATACGGTTGACTTTCCATTTGGTCAACACCTTTTAGAAAAAATATTATTATTTTCTTCAGTTATCAATAATTTTCCGTTTTCGCCCCTTTACTTCATCATTGTATAAGTACTCTTTAATCTTCTTTTTGAAGTTTCAATAAAGGAAAAATTTCACTGCAAAATATTGCATAGATTCGAAGCGTTAAAATTATGAGCAATACCCCCTTCCCCTCACATGGGTTGTTGAGCATAATGGGTAGAGAAGAAAAAATACCTTTTATTATAATATTATTTTTATATCTTTATATTTTAGTGTTTAATTTTCAAATATGAATACAGCTTTATAAGATAATATATTGATTTATAATAATTTATTATTTTTCACTTGAGTGAGAAGTCTCAAATACTGTAAGCTTATCTCATTTCAAATCTTTTTTATATTGAAACAATAAAAAGCATTTTCTTGACCAATATAAGTGAGAGAATAAAACTATAAAAAAGAAATGAAAATACCTTTTATGCCTCCTTTCAATAATCAAAATTTATCGTAACATTAGGGTTCATGAAAATAGTATATAGCAGTTGACACGTTAGACCTGAAAATGGAACAATGAGCAACAATGGCATTTTGAGAGTATAATTTTATTTATGCATAATGAATATATAACGAAAGCCAATTTATCCTATAGAATAAAGTAGATATGAAGCAAAATTTAGTCTCATTGAAAATATCCCGAATGACTATAAATTGTGCTCACTATTAGAGCTGTAGATAATTTTACTAAGAATAAAAAAGCAGAAATAATATGCAGTATGTAAAATGATTTTAAATACCCATAGAGAGTTCTAAATATATAGAATGCCTTCTATTTAACTTTTTTATATCAGAAATTACAAAACATGTAGATATATTTTTAGAAGAAAAGGATAATACTGGTCATAAAATTTGGTGTTATATAATTCAGTCAGAACTATAAAGTATTTTATACATTATTTAATATTAATGTAGCTATATAGCTATATAAATAATAATTTAAATATATCTATAAATAAAAATATTGCTTTATTAAACGATAAGATCAAAAACAAAGAAAATAATTTTGATTTGGCGATAAAAATTGTAAAAGTGTTATATATACATGTATTTTTACTTTACTAATTTTTATTATTTTGATTGGAATATTGAATGCTAACATGTAAACAGTATGAGCTACTCTTGTTTATTCATAACCATATAAAAGAAACTGGTGTTCCTCCTTCTTTTGAAGAAATGAAAAATGCATTAGAGCTTTCTTCAAAGTCTGGTATTCATAAGCTCATTATAGCCTTAGAACAAAGAGGTTTTATACGTCGTTTGCCCAATCGTGCTCGTGCTGTGGAGGTGATTCGACTTCCTGAGAAAATAACATTTAACCTTTCTTTAGCACGTAAAATTTCTCCCAGTATAATAGAAAGAAATAAAAGGGAAATATCAAAAAGCTTGAGTCCCTTTGATGAAGAAGAAAAAAAAAATATCACCATTCCTATTATGGGACGTATTTCTGCAAGCGTACCCGCCTCTGCTATACTGCAACAAATAAACAGCCTTTCTCTTCCACTCGATATGGTTAATACAGGTGAGCACTACGCATTAGAAGTTAAAGATGATTCTATGATGGAGGCTGGTATCTTTGATAAAGATACGATCATTGTAAAACGTCAAAATACAGCAATAACAGGTGAAATTATTGTTGCGTTTATTGATAAAAAAGAAGCCACATTAAAACGTTATCGACGCAAAGGAGCTTCTATTGCATTAGAAGCCGCAAATCCTCATTATGAAGTACGGACATACGAATCCGAGCGTATAGAAATACAAGGAAAACTTACCGGACTTATTCGCAAATATTAAAAAATAAACCTTATAGTACGCGATAGATATCGCAATAAGAAGCTGTTGAGTATTTTTTTTATTGTGCCACACGCAATTGACTTCTTCTCCACAGCCAAAGGATGCCCCCAATTCGGTTTATAAACAATCCAGATCCTTATCGAGCAGGTTTCACTTTCCCTTCCCTCCATGTTCTTCACTTAATGCAAGGCTTGACAAGTAAGTTTTAAAATATTCACCACGTACTTTGAAAAGAACTTAAATGCTTTGAAGGAAGCTGTCTTATATCATCATCCTCAATAACGGAATTTTACGATATAATAAGACAAAATTGTATGCATGCATAAAAACACATAAAATTTTGTAGAAAAAAATCAAATAACTTTGTAACAGATTGTATTGCATAGGTATAAAAATAAAGAACATTATTTTTAAATTAATAAAAGCGTAACTCAATCATTCATAGTAATTGTAGGATCATCATGGTAGCACCTCGTATTAGTTTTGTCTCCCTCGGATGCCCAAAAGCACTCGTAGATTCTGAGCGAATTATTACACGCCTTCGCTCTGAAGGGTATGAGATTTCACGTCAACATCAAGGAGCTGATGTCGTTATTGTGAATACCTGTGGTTTTCTTGACTCGGCAAGGAGAGAATCGTTAGCCAATATTGATGAAGCTCTTAAAAAAAATGGAAAAGTTATTGTAACAGGGTGTCTTGGTGCTGATCCTGATGCTATTCGCCAAACATATCCTAATGTATTGGCTATTACAAAACCGCAAGCTTATGAAAGCGTTATAGAAGCTGTTCATACAGCAATTCCTCCTGTTCATGATCCTTTTCTTGATTTAGTTCCTCCCCAAGGTATTCGTTTAACACCTCGCCATTACGCCTACTTAAAGATTTCTGAAGGATGCTCTAATCGGTGTAGTTTTTGTATCATCCCTACACTGCGTGGTGATCTCACTTCACGTCCCATCAGCGATGTTCTTCGTGAAGCTGAAAAACTCGTGCAAGCGGGTGTAAAAGAACTTTTGGTTATTTCACAGGATACGAGTGCTTATGGTGTTGATCTTAAATATCTCGAAAATTCTTGGAAAGATCGTACAATCAAAACTAAATTCTTTGATCTTTGTCGCGAACTAGGCGATATGGGTATTTGGGTACGTATGCATTACGTTTATCCTTATCCCCATGTTGATGAAGTTATCGAACTTATGGCTGCAAAAAAAATTCTTCCTTATCTGGATATACCTTTTCAGCATGCATCACCAACTGTTTTGCGTCACATGAAGCGTCCCGCACTTATGGAAAAAACAAACCGTAAAATTGAAAAATGGCGGAAAATATGTCCAGATCTTACTTTGCGATCAACATTTATCGTTGGTTTTCCTGGTGAAACGAATGAAGATTTTAATATACTTCTAGAATGGCTAGAAGAAGCAAAAATTGAACGCGCGGGGTGCTTTAAATATGAAGAAGTAAAAGGAGCTGCCGCAAATGATTTGGGATTAGAAAATATTCCTGAAGAGGTGAAAGAAAACCGCTGGCATCGTTTTATGGCAAAACAACAACAAATTTCTACACATCTTTTAAAGAAAAAAATTGGAAAAAGACTCCGAGTGCTTATCGATGAAAGTCAAGGAAAAGTTGCCAAAGGACGTAGTCAGTACGATGCTCCAGAAATAGATGGTGTTGTCCATATATCATCACGACGCCCACTGCGTGTTGGTGAATTTGTCACCGTTAAAATCGAACAATCGGATGCCTATGACCTTTATGGTATAGCAGTTTAAAAATTTAACTCCTTCCCTGTCCTCAATGATGAAGATTTCTATCAGCATTGGTTTATAAAAAAGCGATTTTTCATAACAAGAACCGATCATGTAACTCACTTCATGAGAATTTACGAGCAATCCTTACTCTGAGTGTTTGCTATACACTCCCAAAATACCAAGCAGTTATATATTCTCTTAATTTAATGCCTTAAATGACGGTGACGGCGGCGCAACAGAATAAAATAAAATCCACAAGGTACACCATTTTTAATTAACAAAAGAGCAAATCGACAATCGTACTATTTTCCTATTTTTGATATTGCGACAGTCATTGGTTAGTGAAAGGAAACTTTTTTCAAGAGTGTTTTATGCACACAAGAATTTCCTTTGTGATATGCAAACGGATATTTTTTATGGAAGCAATATAAGAGAATTTGAAACAAAACAATCTGACGATATTTAAATGAAAAAAATAAATTATCATTATAAATAAGTATCTTATCTTAAACTCTTTAAACTTATTTTTAAAATATCTAATTTTTATTAACACGTTTTAAAATCAAAGAATTTCTTATCAAGCAAATGACTTGGGCGTACATTTGTTAAAGCGCGAATCATCGTATCTTTACGTCCTGGCATTTGTCTTTCTATATTTTTCAGCATTTCTTTCATTGCATTACGTTGTAATCCATCTTGACTACCGCAAAGATTACAAGGAATAATTGGAAATTGCATTTCTTGAGAAAATTTTTCCATATCTTCCTCAGCAGCATAAACAAGAGGACGTAATACAAAAAGATCTCCTTCATCATTTTTAAGTTTTCCAGGCATGGCAGCTAATCGGCCACCGTGAAACAAATTCATAAAAAATGTTTCTAAAACATCATCACGATGATGACCTAAAACTAATGCAGAACATCCCTCTTCACGTGCAATACGATAGAGATTACCACGTCGTAATCGAGAACAAAGTGAACAATATGTCTGCGACTCTGCCAATTTATCTGTAACAATGGAATAAGTATCCTGATATTCAATACGATATGGAATTTTATAAGAACTTAAAAAGTCTGGAAGAATATGCTTAGGAAATCCTGGGTGCCCTTGATCAAGATTACAGGCTAGAATTTCAACGGATAAAAGACCTCGCCACTTTAAGTCTAAAAGAAGCGCTAATAAACCATAAGAGTCTTTTCCACCCGATAAAGCAACAAGCCATTTTTTCCCTGTAGAGAGCATAGAAAAATCATCCAAAGCTTGTCGCATATGACGTAAAAGTCGTTTGCGCAATTTATTAAATTCTACGCTTGAAGGAGCAACACGAAACATTGGATGACAATTATCTGCTTCGCTTATTAAAGGATCATCTCTCCCTTTGTTTTCTTCTATTGCCTGATATTCAACTGAAACATCATTCATAATACCATATCCTGCACAATAAACGGCTCGTTTTGCAAAGATAAAAACAAATATTAAAGCAAGCTTACATTTATGTTTTTTGAATTTATAAATTAGATACACAAAAAAGAAATGGAACTATACAAATTTATGACTATAAAACATAGCAATAAACTTAATATAGAACCATTTACAAAAAGAACTTATTAACTTCAAATATTGTAAGAATAACACAATATTTTGAAGTTATCATAATAGAAGAGAGAAACAATTTCTCTTACAGAAAAATTATCGAGAATAAAATTCAACAACCAGATTAGGTTCCATTTGCACAGCATAAGGAACATCTGCAAAAGCAGGAATACGTGTAAAGGTTGCTTTCATCTGTTTATGATCTGCTTCAATATAATCAGGGACATCACGTTCTGCCAATTGCACTGATTCTAACACTAAAACAAGTTGTTTCGATTTTTCCCGAACCTCAATAACATCACCGGGTTTACAACGATAAGATTGAATGTTTGTGCGCCGCCCATTGACATTAACATGACCGTGATTGATAAATTGGCGAGAAGCAAAAATCGTAGGTACGAATTTTGCACGATAAACAACAGCATCCAAACGTGATTCTAACAGACCGATAAGATTTTCACCAGTATCGCCCCGTCGACGGGCAGCTTCTTCATAGGTTTTATGAAATTGTTTTTCTGAAATATCTCCATAAAACCCTTTCAATTTCTGTTTAGCGCGCAACTGCACCCCATAGTCAGAAAGTTTTCCTTTACGACGCTGTCCATGCTGACCTGGACCATAATCACGACGATTGACAGGAGATTTTGGACGCCCCCAAATATTTTCTCCCATACGACGGTCAATTTTATACTTTGTTGTTTCGCGTTTACTCATCGCATTTCCTTATAAAATAAAACACGAGATCTTAAGACCCCAAGGAAACGCGCCCTCCTCTGCCTTTAAATACTAAAGACTGACAGAATACCTTAACATATCAATATGCAAAGTTATCCACGGGACACGTCAATTAATGCTATTTTCTTGAAAAAATAGCTAGATCATCATTATTGGTCTCGTAACCCAAAGTCAACTCCTTTCATGAGTTTTAAGCCAAATCCTTTAAACAAATTCTCCGTTAAAGAAGTGATATTTTTTGATGTCAACAACGCAAAATCTTGATATTTCTTTATATATTGATGGTGTATCTTTCCCGACAATGGTAATAAAGATCTGATATGTTTGGCGATCGCTTTCGCCGGATCAATCCACTCAACGGACCATAAAGCATGTTCACGAAAGAAATTAATCAAAAAAGGATAATGTGTGCAGGCTAAAACAATAACATCCGTATATTGTCCATTTTTTTCCACAAAACATGGCAAGATTTCTTTTCTTAACTCTTCTGAATCGATAGATTTTCCCCGTAAATAATCTTCAGCAAGTCCAGCCAGCTTTTTACTTCCCACAAGCTGAACATGACACTGTCCAGCAAAAGAGTTAATTAATTCATTTGTATAAGCACGTTTAACTGTTCCAGGAGTCGCTAATACGGAAATAAAACCAGATTTTGTTTGTTCCGCAGCTGATTTAATTGCAGGAACCGTTCCTACAAAAGGGACATGAGGAAAATTCTGTCGTAAATCTGCTATCATCAGTGTAGAAACAGTGTTGCAAGCAATCACACATAAAGCTGGATTGTAACGTGTTAAAAGATTTGTAAAAATCTTCAAAATACGCTCTTTCAAAATATTTTCTTTCCAATTTCCATAAGGAAATCCTGCATCATCAGCAACATAGATAAATTGCATGTCGGGGATAAGAATACGCGCTTCCCTGAACACTGTTAAACCACCAATACCGCTATCAAAAAAAAGAACAGGTCGTTCATCCATTAGTTTTCACACTTATTTTTAATTTTTTTACGATCACGCTCTTCCGGTGCTCTACTCCCCCGTGGATATTGTGGCGAAAAATGATCCAAAGAAGATATAATGCCTCGCAATAAACGAACCTCAGGTTCACTAAAGTTAGCGCGCGTAAAAACAGAGCGCAAATTTGCAAGCATTACTTCTTTACGTTCTGGTGGTCTAAAATACCCACGGATATTCAAAGCCTCTTCTAACTGAGATAAAAAACCATGGAATATTGTTTTATTTGCAGGTTCCATCTCTGCTGCACGAAATGCCGTATCGCTGACATTCTCTAAACCAGCTTTCATCCATTCGTAAGACATTAAAAGAACCGCTTGCGCAATATTAAGTGACGCAAAAGCAGGATTAACTGGAAAAGTAATAATTTCATCAACAAGGCTGATTTCATCATTTTCTAGTCCCCATCTCTCTCTTCCAAAGACAATCCCAGTCTTATGTCCGATACTTTCACGCTGACGTAATACGCTTGCTGCTTCGACAGCACTTTTTACAGTTTTAAATCCACATCTTTCACGTGCTGTTGTGGCAAAAACATAGTGTAAATCTGCAATTGAATCACGCAATGTGTTAAAAATCACAGCATTGTTAATGACATGATCAGCTTTACTCGCAGCAGCTCTAGCTTTTTCATTTGGAAACATCTCTCGAGGATTGACTAATCGAAGCTTAGAAAGCCCAAAATTTGCCATTGCCCTTGCGACCATACCAATGTTTTCAGGAAGCTGCGGTTCAACTAAAATAATAATGGGACCATTTGTTAAATTTTCACGATTCCTATTCGTTCCTGCCATCAATTTTACCTAGTTTCACTTAAACTATCTCCCTCTCCACTATTTTTTACGAAACCTTTTTCACAATACTCTAATGCTGTTTAATAATAACTTATAGATAATCTATCTTTTCATTCAAAGATAATAGTTTCTAAACCTAATAATAAATTTTAAAAGCCATTAAAGTGAACGATGGAATTTATAACAATTTATATAAGATATCGTAGCGTTTTTTACATCAATTTTATCTTTTTTAATAGGGAACAGCCCCTATAAATCATAATCTCAGTTGAATTATGAAATCATAAATCCTAAAAAAGGGATATGCACTTTATTCCCAAACTTTTTCCTGCAAAGCTTATCCGTCGTTATAAACGTTTCCTTGCGGATGTTCAACAAGATGATCAGCATGTCCTCACCGTGTCTGTACCTAATACAGGATCAATGCTTGGATTAACAGCTTTCAACACCAATATTTGGCTTTCTTATCATAACAACATCAAACGAAAATATGCCTATCAATTAGAAATTATTGAAGCCGATAATACTTTGGTTGGTATTAATACTTCTTTACCCAATAAACTTGCGTTAGAAGCAATTCAAAACGGATTACTACCAGAATTAAATGGATATAAAACAATTTTAAAAGAACAACGCTATGGGACACAATCACGAATTGACTTTCTTTTACGTGATGACATTCTTCCTGATTGTTACCTAGAAGTCAAAAATGTTCATTTTATTCGTCAGAAAGGATTAGCAGAATTTCCTGATAGCGAAACAAAACGTGGTGCACGTCACCTTGATGAGCTCATAGGAGTTGTACAACAAGGAAAACGAGCTGCTATGCTTTATATTATTCAACGAGAAGATTGCTCAGCTTTTACAATTTGTCATGATCTTGATCCACTCTATGGACGTAAGTTTGATTTAGCATTAAAATCAGGAGTAGAATGTTATGCTGTAAAGTGTCATGTAAGTGTAGAAGGCATTTTTCCGATTCAGAGAGTAAAAATAGAAAATAGAAGAAACAATGACTGAGTATATCGAATATAATAAAATCCCTTTAAAATTTAATGGAAAAATCCGCATTTTCGATGATTATGCTTTTGCTAAAATGCGTGAAGTTGGTCGTATTGCTGCAGAATGCCTTGATGCGCTTACAGATATTATTAAGCCGGGCGTTACTACGCAAGAAATAGATGATTTTGTATTTATTTTTGGAGCTAAGCGAGGAGCACTTCCTGCTGATCTAAATTATCATGGATACAGCCATTCATGCTGTACATCTATCAATCACGTTGTCTGCCATGGCATTCCCAATAAAAGACCTTTGCAAGAAGGTGATATTGTAAATGTTGATGTAACCTTTATCCTTGATGGTTGGCATGGGGATTCAAGCCGAATGTATCCTGTTGGAAAAATTAGGCGTGCCGCAGAACGCTTGCTAAAAATAACCTATGAAAGTCTTATGCAAGGAATCGCTGTCGTTAAGCCTGGAGCAACGACAGGTGATATTGGGGCAGCCATTCAACAGTATGCAGAATCTGAACGCTGTTCAATTGTGAGAGATTTTTGCGGACATGGTATCGGCCAGCTTTTTCATGATGCTCCCAATATTCTCCATTATGGAAATCCTGGAGAAGGAGTTGAATTAAAACAAGGTATGATGTTTACAATTGAGCCTATGATTAACCTTGGTAAACCACAAGTTAAGATTTTATCTGACGGTTGGACTGCTGTTACCCGTGACCGCTCTCTGACAGCACAATATGAACATACAATTGGTGTTACAAATGAAGGGTATGAAATATTTACACAATCTCCTAAAAATATTTTTTATATTCCAAATTCCCATACCTAACGCAATGTAGAGATGTTATGGCTAAAAAATTAAAACAAAAGGAAGATACTCAAAGTAATCACTTTGCATTAACATCGAGTTCTCCACTCACCCCAGTATCAGAAAGAAAAAGTGAAGAGCCTCAGAAAAACGCACAGCTTCATAAACATTATCAAGGCCATCGTGAACGTCTTCGGAAGCGCTATTTAAAGTCAAAAGGAAATGCAATTGAAGATTATGAATATCTTGAATTATTGCTTTTTCGCACAATACCCCGTGCAAACACAAAACCCATAGCTAAAAATTTGATAGCGCGTTTTGGTTCATTAGCTGATGTGTTGGGAGCGGATATTCACCGACTTCAAGAAATTCCAGGATGTGGTCCCGCCACTGCAGTTGATTTAAAAATTATTTCAGATGTTGCTGGACGTCTTGCTCGTGCGCAATTGTTTAAGCGCGATATTTTTTCATCATGGGATAAAGTGTTAGCGTATTGTAAAGCTGTTATGGCTCACGAAACACGTGAACAGTTTCGTATTTTGTTTCTTGATAAGAAAAACGGCTTACTTGCTGATGAGGTGCAACAAACTGGAACCATTGATCATACCCCTGTTTATCCTCGTGAAGTTATTTCTCGAGCTTTAGAGTTATCCGCATCAGGACTTATCTTAGTCCACAATCACCCTTCTGGCGATTCCACCCCCTCTAATGCAGATATAACAATGACATATAGATTAAAAGATGCAGCAAATGCATTAGGCATTATTATCCATGACCATCTTATTATTGCACGAAATAACCATACGAGTTTTAAAGCGTTAAAACTTATATAAATCTTATGGGATAAAAAAGACTTCATTCAACTATGAATAACGAATCAATTTTCTAAATCAATATCTAATATAGCCATTGAGAAATTATAGGAGAGCTCATCTTCATCTTCATCTCGATAGATAATGCCTAAAAACTCATCTCCCATATAAACCTCACAAGAATCACTCTTTTTAGGACGTGCTCTGACTTGCAATGCTGAGTTTTGGAATATATTTCTAAAATAATTATCAAGTTTTTTTATTTCATCAGCATTCACTATGCTCTCCTGTTTTTTTGAAACGATTAAAATAATTGCGTGTCGTGCAAATAAGACACTCTTATGATTCTGTAAAGTCAGTAAAAAAGCATAATCTGAATATTTACTTAATATTACATATATTCACAACGTTCTTTATACATTCATAAAGAACGTTTACAAAAGGAGTCTATCATTATTAAATATACCCGTATAGATTAAAAAATGGCAAAAAAAAACTGTATATTTTTAATAATTTTACTTTATCTCCAATTTTAGCATCTGTATTTAAAATGCATATTCGTAAGAATAAATTGATCAATAATTTATAATTTTGTTTATTTTATAAAAAATACAAATAAAAATATTTTTTTATTTAAAACTACATTTTTTAGCAAAAAATATTTATTACATCATTCGAAAATAATTCTTTTTAATAACCTTTAAAGTATAATTATCTAATCTTAGAAGAATTACCTCTCTGGAAAATATACAAAATAAGCTAATAAGAGTTTATTTTTCTTTTCATTTTTTATAAAAACTTACGTCATAACAGAAAGATTTTTTAATAAGCTTTTTTCAATTTATACGAAATAAAAATATTGGGTATTTCTGTAAATTCTAAAAGCTATGAAGAGTTCTTATTTTATAGGATAACGAGAAAGAAAATCGATAACGCCTTTTTTATAAACTTTATCGCCTACAGCAAGCATATGATCTCGATCAGGAATTGATAAAGCTTCACCACAAGGCAACAAGGCTGCCAATGGCTCTGCATCACCGCCAATTTCATCTAATGAACCAACGGCAACAAGTGCTGGTTGTTTGATTTTGTAAACTTCAGACGCCGTTAACTCCTGTTTTGATGTAATGATACAAGCAGCAAGAGCACGCCTATCGCTTTTCGTTTGATCTGCAAATTTACGGAACATTAAACCGCGCGTATTGGTAATAGTGGAAATATCTTCTGCTAAAAGGGCCTCAGCAACGGGCTCCCAATTTCCTGCTCCCGTCACCATACCAATACCTAAACCACCAAAAATAACACTGTGTACATATGTTGGATGCAAAAGAGCCATGAAAGCACTAATACGAGCCCCCATAGAATATCCCATAACATGGGCTTTAGATAACTCTAAATGCTGCAGTAACTTTACTGCGTCGCCAGCCATAGCTTGAGGTGTATAAAAGATAGGATCATAACTTTTAACTGAATCTCCGTGACCGCGATTATCAAGAGCAATAACACGATATCCTGCTTCCGTGAGAATACGAAACCAACCTGTTGCATACCAATTCACCCGTGCAGAAGATCCAAAACCATGGATCAACAAAACAGGAGCGCCTTGTCCTTCTTCTCGATAAGCAAATCGCAAACCATTATATTCAAAAAAACGAATATCTTCAGCGGTCATTTTTTATTGCACTTTCCACAAAGTACAGGATGAATAACACGTTGTCCTTTTTGTATCTGTTTTTCAGAAACTTCACCAGCATTAATTTCAAGTGCAAAAGCTGCAGGAACTTCTGATGAAATGGTATTTGTTGAAAATGGAGAAGTATTTTCAATAATCGATACAATAATTCCCTCAGAGTTTAAGAAAATCATATCTAAAGGTAAAGGCGTATTTGCCATCCACATAAAAATTTTCTGCTCATCTCCCGATGGATAACTTTTTAGCTGCTTAAAGAGCATTGCACGATCGCGTGGAAAATCAGTTCGATACATTAAACCAGCTGCTGCTTGAGATGGCGTAAAAGCAATCTCTACCTTATAAAAAACCGGACCTTGCTTTGTATGTATTTCTAAAGGAATCGGATGCACAGGAATCTCTATGGGCTCCTTTGCTACAACAACACGCATATCTAACATAAAAAGCATCACCAATAAAACAATATACTCCTTTTTAAAAGGCTTTAACATTCTTGTCTCCACCAGAGAAAAATTTTAAATTTTGTTTATAAAATAAAAAGTACCAGAGTTTAAAAGTCAAAAAACAAGAGAATTGCTTCCTTGTTATTTTCTAGTTTCTTTCAACGTAATATGCACAATTTTCTTCATTTGGTTTATGGATTCACGAGAGCTATATTTTCTTTAAAAATCTACTTCTATAGCAATTTATGAAACAATCACCTTTAAAAATATAGAAAACACACTGATTTCACTCGTGAAATTTAATGCGTAGCTAAAGGAATGCCTATATCCGGATAAATCTCTGCTGTCATTAAACCTTTTTCTCCTTTACCAAAACGTACAAGAACAACTTGACCCGAACGAAGCTCTGCTAAACCAAAACGGCGCAATGTTTCCATATGAATAAAAATATCTTCCGTTCCTTGCCCACGGCTAAGAAAACCGTATCCTTTGTCACGATTAAACCATTTAACAATTGCTCGTTCTAGTCCACTTTCTGGAGTAACAACAACATGGGTACGGGCTGGAACTTCTGATGGATGGATTGCTGAAGAACAATCTATGGATTTCACCTGAACGCACTTTAATCCTCGTTCAGTTTTTTCCACAGCACAAATGACTTTAGCTCCCTCCAAAGCTGTTTGAAAACCATCCCTTCGCATTACTGTAACATGCAATAATATATCGGGGAAATGAGGTAAATCAGGTACAATAAATCCATACCCCTTACTACCATCAAACCACTTAATGACACCACTGATTTCGATAATCTCCCCACAAGCACCTATACTATCCTCAGATGGGGAACAATCCTTTAATGCATCCTTACTCGTCATAATAACGTGATCCTGTAGCTTATAAATTGTACGATATTGATTCTCTAGGTTTAAGTAAACATTGCTCTTGTATCAACACGCAAGCCCCAAGATAAGATTTCCCCACATTGTCGTATCTTCTATGTTAATGTCAGAGAATATCAACGTGAATATTTATAAAACTATTTGATTGTACACTTTACATACCTTACAAGAAGTGCCCTACAAAAGAGATCATATAAAAGTTTTTTTACATAATGATATTTTGATTAATGTGTAACTTGCATGATGAAGAAGTTCAATATAAGGTGAAAAAACGACAATTCAATTAAGGAAAATGCGCAATGCAATTGAAGAAAATCCTTACGATAATCGCAGCATTTATGGCATTTACAGCAAATGTTTATGCGAGTGAACCTATTAAGATTGGTGTTTATCTTCCATTAAGTGGTCAAAATGCATTTGGAGGTCAGCTTGAAATTAGAGGTATAGAATTAGCCCATAAAAAAGTTCCAGAAATTTTAGGACGTAAAGTAGAACTTGTTATTATTGATAATAAGTCTGATAAAGTAGAAGCGGCTAATGCTGTTATGCGTTTAACAGCAAGTGAAAAAGTGAGTGGAATCATTGGTAGCTATGGTTCTTCGCTCTCGTTAGCAGGTGGTGAAATATCTGAAAAGGCAAAGACTCCAACCATTGCAACGTCCTCAACAAGTCCCCTTGTTACACAGGGTAAAAAATATTACTTTCGTGCTTGCTTTATTGATTCCTATCAAGGAGTAGGAATCGCAACTTATGTAAGCCAAACTTTACACGCAAAAAAGGCTGCTATCCTTAAAGATATTTCAAGCGATTATGCTATTGGTCTTGCAAGTTATTTTACGCGTGCTTTCAAAAAATTAGGTGGTGAAGTTATCTCAAATTTAAATTATAATTCTGGAGATCAGGACTTTTCAGCTGTTCTCACGCAAATTATCGCCCAGAAACCTGATATCTTATTCATTCCATCTTACTTTTCTGAAGGTGCTATCATCATGAAACAAGCACGAGAATTAGGGGCTAAATTTCAAATTATGGGTGGAGATGCTATGGATAATCCAGAAACCATTACGATTGCAGGAAAAGCTGCAGAAGGTTTCTTACATACGACACTTCCCTATAGTGAGGATATGCCAAATATGTCAGTAGCTGCGCAAGAATTCACAAAAGAATGGAAAAAAGCTTACCCAGACAAAGAGCCAAATATCAATTCTGTTTTGGGATACACGAGTTATATGATGTTCATGAAGGCTATTGAAAATGCTGGTAGCACTGATCGTGAAAAAATTACTATCGCACTTAGCCAATTAAAAGATTTTCCTACCCCCTTTGGGGATATGTCAATGGATGAAAATCATAATCCTAAAATTCCTATTGGTATCATTAAAATACAGGATGGAAAACGTGTTTATTTAGAAGAAGTTAAACCTGCTTTTTAATTAAAAAGTTGTGCTTATTAAAATGCAAGAATTGGTTGAGGATCTTTTTCTCAACCAAAAACTTAGAAATTTCTTATTGTCCTATGTAAATTAACAAATGTGGAAGGATGAGAGATGAGCACTGAAATGTTCATCCAGTACTTTTTTAATGCACTGGCATTGGGATCTCTTTATGGGCTTATTGCTATTGGCTACACCATGGTCTACGGTATACTGAGACTCATTAATTTTGCTCACGGTGATATCTTTATGCTGGGAGCATATTTTGTTTTCTTTTCCACAATTGGCTTTATGCCTGCTTGGGCAGCTTTTCTTCTTTTGTTCCTTGCTGCTCTTGTTTATTATTCGGTCTTTATAGGCTTTAAAAGGCGTCCTCCAATTTATTGGATTGCTGCTTTTTTAATTCTTGCGCTAGGATTTGTTTATTATTTTAAAATTTCCCCGCAAGACTTTACACCGATTTGGGTTTTAGCTCTTTGTTTTTCCATTTTTATTACAAGTGCTGTGGGTGTTGCTGTTGATCAATTTGCTTATAAACCTCTACGCCATGCTCCGCGTATTTCGGCACTTATCGGTGCAATTGGTGTTTCTTTTTTTATTGAAAATCTTGCTACTGTACTCTTTAGTGGTGTTCCGAAAGGTGTACAACAGCCAGACTTTCTTGTAACACCATTTTTATGGCATCTAGGATCAGGAGCAGATGGTATCATCAGAATTGCTCCCATGTCTCTGATCGTTCCCTTTGTGTCATTAATTCTTATTTTATTACTATTATGGATTATCCATAAAACAAAACCGGGTCTTGCTATGCGCGCAATCTCCCATGATATTGAAACAACACGTTTGATGGGTGTGTCTGTCAATAAAGTTATTGCGTTTACATTTGGAATAGGCTCAGCTCTTGCCGCCATAGCAGGCATTATGTGGTCTTTACGTTATCCTCAAATTCAGCCTTATATGGGTGTTCTTCCTGGTCTCAAAGCATTTATTGCTGCTGTTATCGGAGGTATTGGTTCGATACCAGGAGCAATGTTGGGAGGATTGTTATTAGGGTTTATTGAAATTATGATTATCGCATTTTTCCCCGCGCTATCTGGATATCGAGATGCCTTCGCTTTCATTTTATTGATTCTGATTCTATTGATATTGCCCACAGGATTAATGGGTAAAAGAAATCAGGAGAAAATCTAATGGCAAAGTCAGCGACAACTGTTTTATCGTGTATAAGTGTTTTAGTTCTCATAGGTTTTTTATTTTATGCTGATAGCCATTTTAATGACTATACGCTTCGTATCATCAATCTGATTGCTATTAATGCGATATTGGCAATTTCGCTTAATTTGATTTACGGTTTCACAGGTATGTTTTCTCTTGGACATGCTGGATTTATGGCTATTGGTGCTTATGTTTGCGCAATTTTACTTCTTTCCCCTGAACAAAAAGAAATGATGTGGATTCTTGATCCTATTGCTGAACCATTATATCATTTGCAGTTACCTTTTTTTATCGCTGTTGTCGTAAGTGGTTTGTGTGCTGCTGTTGTAGGTTTATTAATTGCTTTACCAATATTGCGTCTTGGTGGCGATTATCTTGGAATTGCAACATTAGGTTTTGCGGAAATTATTCGCATTGTCATTACGAACGCAACATCGCTCACAAATGGCTCTTTGGGAATCAAAGGAATACCTCAAAATGCAACATTATGGTGGAACTATGGTTGGCTAGCATTTACAGTTCTCTTTATTGTCCTCTTACTGCAAAGCAATACTGGTAACGTATTACGTGCTATCCGTGATGATGAAATAGCTGCGAAAACTATGGGAATTAATGCTTTTTTCTACCGTAGTTTTTCCTTTACTGTTGGAGCATTTTTTGCAGGTATAGGTGGCGCATTAATGGCGGCTCTTATTTCAACCATTGATCCAAAAATGTTTAATTTTCTTCTGACTTTTAATATTTTAATGATTGTTGTTGCTGGTGGTCTCGGTTCAATTACAGGGAGCATTATTGGCAGCATTATTATTACAGTCATGCTTGAATGGCTTCGTATCATTGAAAGTCCATTTGACTTAGGTTTTATACATATTCCAGAAACCCCAGGGCTTCGTATGGTTGTTTTTTCTCTTTTATTGCTGGTAATTATCTTGTTTTGGAGAAAAGGGTTAATGGGACAACGAGAATTTTCATGGAATGGAATTTATAGCTTTTTGACACGCAAAAAGCTTTCTAATACTGAGGGAAAGCTATGAACGACAATATCCTTTCACTCAATAATATTGTAATGCGTTTTGGCGGATTAGTTGCTGTAAATAATGTTAATATGGCAATTAAACGAGGAAGTATTACTGGATTAATTGGTCCCAATGGTGCTGGAAAAACAACAGTTTTCAATATGATTTCTGGATTTTATGCTCCTACAAGCGGCATCATTCTTTTTGATGAGAAAAAAATTTCTGGAGCGTCTCCTTATATTATCTGTAGAAGCCATATTGCCAGAACATTTCAAAATATTCGTCTTTTCTCAGGGTTAACGGTTTTGCAGAATGTTATGGTAGGAGCGCATGTTCGACAAAAATATCCTTGGTTTTCTTCAGCTCTCTTTTTTTCAAAAGCAATAAAAGAAAAGAAGGAAGTTTATAAAAATTCCTTGGAGCTCCTTGAACAGCTACAACTTGATCATCTTGCCAATCAATCGGCAACAGCTTTACCTTATGGTGTGCAACGACGTCTAGAAATTGCACGTGCGTTAGCCACAAAGCCCAAATTGCTTCTTCTTGATGAACCTGTTGCTGGCATGAATCCACAAGAAAGTGAAGATCTTAGAAAATTCATAGCAAAAGTGCAAAAAGACTTTGATCTTACAATTCTTCTTATTGAGCACGATATGAAAGTGGTTATGGGGCTTTGCCAACATATTTTGGTTATGGAATATGGCTGTTGCATTGCCAGTGGTACACCAGATGAAATTCGTAATAACCCTAAAGTTATTGAAGCTTATCTTGGCGGAGATGTTTATGGATATTCTTAAAATAAAAAATCTTTACGTTCATTATGGCGCCATTAAAGCTGTCCAAAATCTTTCTATGTCCATAAAGCGGGGCAGTATTGTCACTTTAATTGGAGCCAATGGTGCAGGAAAAAGCAGTATTGTACGTTCTATTACAGGGCTTAATCGCTCTGTTTATGGAGAAATTACCTATAATGGCAAATCTATTATTAAAAAATCACCAGAAGAGATTTTGCGATTAGGGATTGCTCTAAGCCCTGAAGGACGACGTATCATGCCCCATCTCACTGTTTTAGAGAATCTTCATCTAGGCGCTTATATTCGTCACGATAAGCAGGGAATTTCCCGTGATATTGAATGGATATTTGACCTTTTTCCGCGCCTACGTGAAAGAGCAAAACAGTTGGGAGGAACAATGTCAGGTGGTGAACAACAGATGGTTGCTGTGGGCCGTGCACTCATGAGCAATCCTGATATGGTCATATTAGATGAACCCTCGTTGGGGTTAGCACCACTTCTCGTTCGAGAAATTTTTTCGATTATTCGAAAAATTAATGATATGGGGAAAACTGTTCTTCTTATTGAACAAAATGCATTTGCTGCACTTTCCATAGCTGACTATGCTTATATTTTAGAGGTAGGACATATTTTATTTCACGGTGAAGGAAAAACTATGCTCTCTGATTCGCGTGTTAAAGAAGCCTATCTTGGTGGGTAAGACTACGAATTAAGGAAATAGAGCTCATCCCTCCACCATTTAAAAAAGCATTTCTCATTAAGGATGAGAAATGCTCCTTTGTGAATTTTGACTATTACATCCACCATTTTTCTGCACTGAATATTCCTGCTTCTTGTTCAATAATGTGCGCTATCTGAAAAATGACTTCTTCAGAAAAAGGTTTACCAATCAATTGCAATCCTAGAGGTAAACCATTTGATGACAGACCAGCAGGAACAGAAATTCCTGGTAATCCAGCCATATTAACTGGTACAGTAAAAATATCATTAAGATACATTGCTACAGCATCATTTTTTATTTTTTCATCAGCAATACCAAAAGCAGATGTTGGTGTTGCTGGTGTCAAAATAGCATCAATGCCTGAAGCAAAACATTGATCAAAATCACGTTTTACGAGTGTTCTTACTTTTTGAGCTCTTAAATAACAGGCATCATAATAACCTGATGAAAGAACATAAGTCCCAACCAGAATGCGCCGTTTGACTTCATCACCAAAACCAACAGAACGCGTATTTTCATACATCTCAATGATGTCTTTCCCAGGCATGCGCAAACCAAAACGCACACCATCATAACGCGCTAAATTAGAAGAGGCTTCTGCAGGAGCTATAATGTAATAAGAAGGTAGAGCATATTTTGTATGGGGCAAAGAAATATCTTTAATCTCAGCACCTGCTTCTTTTAACCAATTTATTCCTTTTTGCCAAAGCTCAATAATTTCTGGAGACATTCCATCCACATGATATTCTTTTGGAATACCGATTTTCATTCCTTTGATTGATTGACCAAGATAACTTTCATAATCAGGAACTGGTAAATTGACGGAAGTAGAATCTTTTTCATCAAAAGAGGCCATTGATCTGAGTAAGATAGCACAATCACGAACATCTCTAGCAACAGGTCCAGCTTGATCAAGAGATGAAGCAAACGCGACAACGCCCCATCGCGAACAACGTCCATAAGTTGGCTTTATTCCTACAGTTCCAGTAAAAGCTGCTGGTTGACGTATTGAGCCACCTGTATCGGTTGCAGTTGCACCAGCACAAATTTGTGCAGCAACAGCGGCTGCGGATCCCCCCGAAGAACCACCGGGTACGAGTTTTTCATTTGAGCCTTTTTTTCTCCATGGACTAATAACGGGACCATAATATGATGTTTCGTTGGATGAGCCCATAGCAAACTCATCCATATTAAGTTTTCCTAACATCACAGCACCATCTTGCCATAAATTAGCCGTGACAGTTGATTCATAGTGCGGTTTAAAACCATCAAGGATATTTGAACAGGCTTGAGTATGAACACCATAGGTTGCAAAAAGATCTTTAATCCCCAAGGGAATTCCTTCCAAAAGCCCTCCCTGCCCTTTCGCTAAGCGACTGTCTGATTCAGCAGCCATTTTCATTGCCTGTTCTGCTGTTATTGTTACATAAGCATTCAAAGTTGGATTCGCCAACTCTATTGCTTGTAAATAAGCTTCCGTTAATTCTGTTGCTTTGAGATTTTTCTTTGTTAGAGCATCACGAGCTTGCGCAATTGTGAGAGTTGTTAAATCAGTCATATTGGTTCTCAAATTTCAAAAATACAAAAAGTTACTCAACAATTTTTGAGACAAGAAAAAAATTTTCTTCTGTAACAGGGGCATTGGCTACAATATCTGCTGCTTTATCACCATCTGTAACACTATCTTCACGCATTCGTAGAGTCATCGGCATCACAGATGTTAATGGCTCAACTCCACTGACATCAACTTCATTCAATTGCTCTACAAAACCTAAAATAGCATTGAATTTTTTTGTCACAGGTTCTATCTCATTATCGTGGAGGGCAATCCTTGCTAAATGTGCTATCCGCTTGACTGTCTCTTGATCAACAGACATACTCTTTACGCCTTTCTGCTTTTTTGTTTATTTATTTGATCTTTATTCTGGCTATACAAGGCTGCACTTGTAAGTGCAAGAATATTAGATAACATGAATAAAGAATATAACTATAGATCTGAAACATTAAAAAACGTATTATACCTTTATGACTGTTATTAATATAGATGAAGTTATAAAACATCTTTTGCCTAGACAAACAATAGCAGGCTTAGATTTAGGGACAAAAACTATCGGAATTGCGATTTCTGATATGGGGCTGACTGTCTCAAATCCGCGTCCTGTACTACAGCGAAAAAAATTTACAGAAGATGTTTACACACTTATTAAAATTTTTGACCGTGAAAATGTAGGCGTTATTATCATTGGCTTACCTCTTAACATGAATGGCAGCAGTGGCTCTCGTGTTCAAGCAACCAGAGCTTTTGTGAGCAATATGAAAGCTTATACAAAAATTCCATTTGTTTTTTGGGACGAACGTTTATCAACAATTGCTGCGGAACGGTCTCTTTTAGAAATGAATGTATCGCGCGCTAAAAGAGCAAGCCGTATTGATTCGGCAGCCGCCGCTTTTATATTGCAAGGTGCTCTCAATAGAATTCAAAACTTTCATCATATGGAAGGATAGAGGACATTGAGCAAATGCCCTGCATTATATCGTGCAATGAGCATCCCGTAAGAAGATCTCCATTGTCCCCCAAGGCGGCTTTCCATATAGGCATTCGCAACATGTTCTATGTCTGTAGAACGTAATGCTGCTGCTGCTGCTGCATAAGCTACTTGTTCAACAAAAAATCTTCCTGCACCTTCATTTGCTGATGCCATATCACCTGCTGACTTAATAATTTCAATTGCTCGGGGTCCCGCTGGTCCAATATCAAGAGCAATTTTTTCCAACAATTTCTGAAACAATCCCGGTGCTTTTTCAGCAATAAGAATTGCATCCTTTACCAATTGATTAGCAGAACTATTTCTCACAATTCGCGCAGGCCCATTATGCAACATTTGTGATAATGGATTATTCTCTATAAAACTTTCAATACCAAGTTGTGCAATAATTTCACCAATAATAGGCACAACCAATTGACTTACATGATAAGCAATAATAGGTGTCATAATGCGGGCAAAAGCTGCTTCAGAACGGTCATTTGCTGCATTGTCAAATGCTCTTGCTAAACGCAAAACCAATGCTTGTGAGGCAGCTATATCTAATGCAATATCTGCAAAAATACGTTCTGTCAGTGGAGGTAAAGGCTGATTGGGCATTTTTTTCCGGAAAAAATCCATACCAAATTGAAGAGCAGCTCGTAAAACACCTGCCGACATGACAGATTGATCGAAACGCATCATCGTCTCGATATCTTTAATAACTTTAAGCCCTTCTCCAGCATTTCCCAAAAGCCAGCCATAACTGCCTTGGAAGTCGACAACCCCCTCTGGTGTTAATAGTTCTCCAGAACGCTGAATTAAATGACGAATCGATATAGATCCATTTAATGCACCATTTTCTTGTATGCGTGGAATAAAAAAACAACTTAAATGACCATCTAAATCTGCACTAACAAGATATCCGTCAGCGGTAGGATTAATAACGTTGGTTTTTACAACATTTAAACGATATAGATCACGTTCCATACTTTCATCGAAAGAAATTTTCTTAACACTTGGAAAATTGAAAGCGTATTTTTCAATATCGTCAAATGCACAAGTTAGAGAAGCAGCCTTTTTATGATGAATAGGCTTTGATGAGGAATCATATTGGCGTGATAAAAGTACATTTTGCCATTTTTTGAAGAGCTCAATATCACTAATTAAAACAGCAATAGCTGCACTCGTTATGATAACTTCATTCAAATGTCCTGTTTCTAAACCAGCAGATAAAGCTAAACGAATCGCACGCGCTTGATAGCGTACTCCATTTTCTGAGCTCGTATTTTCCCAAAGCGAGGTAACCAAACCTGCTTGTCTAGAATATTGTTGAAGAGCTTGATAGGAAGAATGGATCTCTAATCTTTCTGTTGGTTGCCCCCATTCATCATTATAGCATAGTAAAGGCTTATAATGATTCGCTAAGCAAGAAAGTTTCCATGCTTCTCGACTCGCGGCAAAATCCCCTATTTCTTCAAAACTTGCTAACAAAAACTTAGGCAAAGTAGAAGCAATACGAAACATAAGCGTATCGCTAAGAAATGTATTTTTTCGACGAGTATTTTGCGCAGATACAGCACTCATAGGTATATTCCTACATTCAAATCATTCATATCATAGACTATTTGTCTTTTTAGAGTTAAGAAACATTTATCATATTCAAACAAATGCTTGTTTAACCTGTTTAGAGAGAGATAAAGAAGAATGCTATGATGCAAGATAATTTTTTCCCACTTTTCCCTCATCAACATCTTTTAGCTATTAAAGATCTGAGTGTACAAGATCTTAATACATTGCTTGATCGTGCAGAAGCAAATATTATCCTTTCTAACAAAATTGATAAAATAAAATCTACTTTGCATGGACGGACTCAAATTAATCTCTTTTTTGAAGCCTCTACGCGAACACAATCTTCTTTTGAATTAGCGGGTAAAAGGCTAGGTGCACACGTGATGAGTCTTGCGATCGGCAACTCATCTGTAAAAAAGGGAGAAACATTACTTGATACTGCTACAACTCTCAATGCGATGAAGCCAGATATACTGGTTTTTCGCCATAACAGTGCAGGAGCGGCAGCTTTATTAGCGCAAAAAGTTGATTGTTGTGTTATTAATGCAGGTGATGGTGCTCATGAACATCCAACCCAAGCTTTATTAGATGCTCTAACCATTAAAAGGGCAAAAGGTCGTATTGAAGGATTAACTGTTGCGATTTGCGGAGATATCTTACACTCACGTGTTGCCCGTTCCAATATCCTGTGTCTCAATGCTTTGGGTGCTCGTGTTCGTGCTGTTGCTCCCTCAACACTCTTACCCGCAGAAATCGCTCATATGAGTGTTGAGGTTTTTAACACGATGAAAGAAGGTCTTAAAAATGCTGACGTTATCATGATGTTGCGCTTACAGCATGAACGGATGACAGGCTCTTTTATTCCTTCTACGCGTGAATATTTCCATTATTTTGGCTTACATAAAGAAAATTTAGCCTATGCCAAAAATGATTCTATTATTCTGCACCCTGGTCCAATAAACCGTGGTGTAGAGATTGCATCCGATATAGCAGATGGACCACAAAGTATGATTCATACGCAAGTAGAAATGGGAATTGCAGTGCGTATGGCTGTCATGGAGGCTCTATTAGATTCACGCGCAAAGATCAGTGGAGAAAAAAAATGATAAAACCAGTTGTTTTTCAAAATGCTCGTATTATTGATCCTTCGCGCGCAATCGATGAAATTGGTACAGTTATTGTTGAAAATGGACGAATTATAGCCGCTGGAAAAGAAGCTCTGAATCAGGGATTCCCTGAAGAAGCAGAAGTTATTAACGCACAAAACAAAGCAATTCTCCCTGGACTTGTTGATGCGCGCGTTTTTGTTGAAGAATTAGGGAATGAACATTGTGAAACAATTACATCAGCAAGTTACGCGGCCGCAGCAGGTGGTATTACTTCCTTTCTTATGATGCCAAACACGCATCCAGTTATTGATAATGTAGCACTCGTTAAATTTATTACGCATACAGCACAGGAAATCTCATTGGTCAATATTTATCCCGTTGCTTCAATCACACAAGGTTTCAACGGACAAGAAATAACCGAATTTGGTTTGCTCAAAGATGCTGGAGCCGTTGCCTTTAGTGAAGGAAAAAAAACACTTCAAAATTCATCTGTTATGCGGCGTGCAATGACTTATGCACGCGATTTTGATGTTCCATTGATGCATGAAACGCAAGATAAAGATCTTACAGGGCAAGGTGTGATGAATGAAGGACTGCTTGCCAGTTGGCTTGGTCTTTCTGGCATCCCTCGCGAAGCAGAAGTTATCCCACTTGAAAGAGATCTACGTTTAGCAGCATTAACGCAAACACGCTATCATGCCGCTCAAATATCGACAGCACTCTCTGCTGATGCACTTCGTTTAGGTAAAAAACGCAGTGAGAAAATTTCAGCGGGTGTATCTATTAATCATTTATCTTTCAATGAAAATGACATTGGACAATATCGCACTTCTTTTCGCTTAATGCCCCCATTGCGTACAGAAGAAGACCGTGTAGCAATGATTGAAGCAATAAAGGATGGGATTATAGATGTTATTGTCTCTTCTCATGATCCTCAGAGTATCGACACAAAACATTTACCATTTAATGACGCGGCAATTGGCGCTATTGGTATGGAGACCTTATTGAGCGCAGCCTTACGTCTTTATCATAATGAGAGCCTATCTCTTCTACGGATAACGGAACTTTTGTCAACGGCGCCTGCAAAGCTCTTTGGACTCAATGCAGGAACACTCAAAAAAGGGGCTCATGCAGACCTTATTGTGGTTGATCTTGAAGAACCATGGGTTGTTTCGAAAGAGAAGCTCTATTCACGTTCAAAAAATACCCCTTTTGAGAATGCACGTTTTCAAGGACGCGTGATCCAGACTTTTGTGAAAGGGAAAAACGTTTTTAAACTTGATCAACAAACTTAATGAGATTCTTAATGAATGAAGCAGAAATATTTTTTCAGTCCACTCCATGGTTTATTTTCCTCGTATCTTATCTCATTGGCTCGATTCCATTTGGGCTTCTTTTTACGAAATTGTTCAAAATTGGTGATATAAGAACAATCGGTTCCGGCAATATTGGAGCAACAAATGTTTTACGAACAGGAAATAAAAAGCTTGCTGCTCTAACACTTCTTTGTGATATGTTGAAAGGAACTATCGTTGTTTTCGTTATAAAGTTTTTTAGTGATCCGCTAGACAATAGTATCCTTGTTTCTCTAGCAGGCTTTTTTGTTTTCTTAGGACATCTTTTCCCCGTATGGCTTAAATTTAAAGGTGGCAAAGGTGTTGCTACCTATCTAGGAGTCTGCTTAGGAATCTATTGGCCTGCAGCAATTATTTTTATTATTGTATGGAGTGCGATTTTTCTCCTCATGCGTTATTCTTCATTATCTGCGCTTATTGCTGTTACGATCACACCGATATTTGTTTTTTATTTTTCCGCTTCTTATTTCTATTGTATGCTGATTGTGATGAGCGTATTTGTGTTTATAAAACATTCTGCAAATATCGGTAGATTATTAATTGGGGAAGAAAGTAAGATTGGTACGCAACACGGAGATAAATAAAGGAATCCTGCTTACTGATCGTCAACGTCTAAGCTGGTTACGGTTATTGCGCAGTGAAAATATTGGAGCTGTTAGTTTTCGCAATCTCATTGATCATTATAAAACAGCAGAAAATGCTCTGGCAGCGCTGCCAGAGCTTAATAGAAAAGGGGGTGGTTCTGTATCTATTAAAATAGCAAGCTTAGAAGATGCAGAAAAAGAAATGCAAGAGGCTGAAAGATTAGGTGTCCGGTTTATTGGTATGGGAGAACCAGATTATCCAGCTTTTCTTAAGGTTACAGAAGCCCCCCCGCCGCTTATTGCTATCAAAGGTAATGTTTCAATTTTTCAAAAAACTTCTATTGGAATTATAGGTTCTCGAAATGCTTCAGCTGCTGGAAAAAAGCTTACAGCTCAATTTGCGCGTTTTCTCGGAGAAGCAGACTTTGTAACAATTTCTGGGCTCGCTCGTGGAATTGATAGCGTTGCGCATCAAGCAAGTTTAAAAACAGGAACTGTTGCAGTCATGGCGGGAGGAATTGATCATATCTATCCTCCTGAAAATAAAAAGTTGCATGAAGATATTATTGCCAACGGTGGAGCCATCATCAGCGAAATGCCCATTTCTTGGAAGCCGCGTGCTATCGATTTTCCAAGAAGAAACCGTATTATTGCAGCTCTATCACTTGGTCTCTTGGTTGTAGAGGCAGCCCTGCGCTCAGGGTCCTTAATTACCGCACGTCAAGCAGCTGAAATGGGACGGCTAATTTTTGCCATTCCCGGTTCTCCACTTGATCCAAGATCTGTTGGTACAAACAATCTTATCAAAGACGGTGCTCTACTCACCACACATCCTTCTGACATTATAGAAACACTTACGCCATTAATTTCACCGCTTCCAAATTCGCAACTCAATTTTTTTGAGGAACCATCCTCCTTACAACTTGAAAAGGAGAATTTTAATTTAGCAGATGAAAAAAACAGCGATCTCTCTTTAGCAGATGATGATGCAGCACGTGCAGCAGTTCTCTCCGCTCTTTCAACAACGCCAATCGACTTAGACACACTCAGTATCCACTCAGGTATTTCACTCCCAACTCTCTACCTCTTGTTGGTAGAACTCGAGCTTGCTGGAAAGCTTATTCGACACTCTGGTGGTTGTGTGTCATTGTCGAATCTTGATCTTCCCCAAGAGCCTCAGCACTATTAATAATGCTTTGCCCTTCTTTGGCAACCATATCCAAAAGCAATGCTAAAAGCGGACTGTGCGCCTGACGCGCCATCTGATTCATTTGCTTTGACATGTCTGTAATATATTGGATAACTTTTAAATGATTTATAAACATAATCCTCTATCCTTGAGCATTTCCCCTCCTACCTCTCAATAGACGTTATCTTAGTATTTCGCCGTATGTTTTTGTAATAACAGTGGAAAATAAATCGTGTAATTCTATATAGGGTGTACTCTAATAATGACAATCATAAGTTGTACAATATTCATGTTTTTTATATGGCTAATATTTTTTTATGTGCTCTTAAGCAATTGGCATTAGCTATTCGCGTAAAAGGCGTTTATAAAAAAATTTTTATTTCAATATTTGGGTAAAATTATGAATATCGTTATCGTTGAATCTCCAGCAAAAGCAAAAACAATTAATAAATATCTTGGGTCTCAATACAAAGTTGTCGCATCATTTGGACATGTTCGTGATTTACCTGCAAAAGATGGTTCTGTTTTACCGGATCAAGATTTTTCTATGAAATGGGATATAGATTCTGCTGCCGCTAAACGTTTAAATGAAATAGCAAAAGCCGTTAAAGAAGCTGATAGCCTTATATTAGCAACAGACCCTGATCGTGAAGGGGAAGCTATTTCATGGCATATTCTGGATGTTCTTCGTCAAAAAAAAGTTTTAAAAGATAAACCTATTAAAAGAGTTGTCTTCAATGCCATCACCAAAAAGTCTGTGCTTGATGCTATGAATAATCCACGTGATATTGATACATCCCTTGTCGATGCTTATCTTGCACGTCGTGCTCTCGATTATCTCGTTGGTTTTACACTTTCACCTGTTTTATGGCGTAAACTCCCTGGTGCGCGTTCAGCAGGACGCGTTCAATCGGTTGCTTTGCGTATTATTTGTGATCGTGAATCAGAAATAGAACATTTTATCAAAGAAGATTATTGGTCCATTACAACACAGTTAAAAACCATCCGAAATGATAGTTTCCAAGCAAGATTGACAATGTTTAATCAAAGAAAAATAGGCAAGCTTGATATTCAATCTCAAGAACAAGCAGACCAAATTCGCTTTATGCTGGAGAAAGCGCAATATCATACACTCAGTGTTGAAGCAAAACCTACAAAGAGAAATCCTTTTCCTCCATTTACGACTTCTACACTACAACAAGCAGCTTCTTCAAAACTAGGTTTTTCAGCTTCTCGCACTATGCAAATTGCCCAAAAGCTTTATGAAGGCATTGAAATTAATGGTGAAACGGCAGGGCTTATTACTTATATGCGTACCGATGGTGTGCAGATAGCACCAGAGGCTATTGATTCAGCACGAAAAGTTATTCATGAAACTTTCGGAAAAGACTATATTCCTGAAAAGCCACGTTTTTATTCAACAAAGGCAAAAAATGCACAGGAAGCACATGAAGCGATCCGCCCAACAGATTTTCAACGCAATCCTAGTCAAGTCCGTAATTTTCTCGATAGCGATCAAGCAAAGCTCTATGATCTGATATGGAAGCGTGCCATTGCCAGCCAAATGCGCTCTGCTGACATTGAACGTACAACCGTTGAAATTGAAGCACAGCAAGGAGAAGAGCGTGCAAATCTACGGGCAACAGGATCTGTTGTTCGTTTTGATGGCTTTATTTCCGTCTACACGGATCAACGAGACGAAGAAAATAATGAAGAAAATGAAACAACACGTTTACCACAAATAAACACTGGTGAAGCACTTACAAAAGAAAAAGTTGAATCTGTACAACATACCACAGAGCCCCCTTCTCGTTATTCTGAAGCTTCATTAATTAAAAAGCTTGAGGAGTTAGGAATTGGTCGTCCTTCAACTTATGCATCCACATTAGCGACATTGTGTGACCGTGGATATATTGTCATTGATAAACGAAAGCTTATTCCCGATGCCAAGGGACGTATTGTTACAGCCTTTCTTGAAAATTTTTTTAATCGCTATGTAGAATATGGTTTCACAGCAGATCTTGAAGAAAAGCTGGATCTTATCTCTGATGGCAAACTTTCTTGGAAAGACGTATTGCGAGATTTTTGGGATGGATTTAATGCATCTATTAGCAATATCCAAGAACTCCGTATAACCAATGTTCTTGATGCTTTAAATGTAACATTAGCACCTCTCGCTTTTCCTGAACGCGAAGATGGAAGTGATGTGCGTTCCTGTCCTCTTTGTAAAAATGGTCAATTATCATTAAAACTTGGGCGTTATGGTGCTTTTGTTGGCTGTTCCAATTATCCCGAATGTAAATACACACACCAACTTGGTACAGATACTGGAGAAGAGAATGAAGCTGTACGCAATGATGAACCTGTTATACTTGGTATTGACCCTGAAACAGGAAAAGAGATCTCTCTTCGTAATGGCCGGTTTGGTCCCTATATTCAACTTGGTGAAAGCAAAGAAGTTAAGCGTGCAGGATTACCAAAAGAATGGCAGGCAGAAAATGTAACCCTTGATAAAGCCTTGGCTTTACTATCCCTTCCCCGTGAAATTGGCATTCATCCTGAAACCGGAAAAACAATCACGGCTACGATTGGACGATATGGTCCCTATCTTAGCCATAATGGAAAATCTGCGCGCCTTCTTCATGCAGATGAAGTTTTTGATATTGGTATCAATCGCGCTGTTACAGTATTAGCAGAACAACAAGAAAACAAAACCAGGCAAAGCAGAACAACACCTGAAGCATTGGCAACATTAGGAGAGCATCCCGAAGGAGGAACCATTACCGTGCGCAACGGGCGTTATGGTCCTTATGTCAATTGGGGTAAAATTAATGCAACATTGCCAAAAGATAAAGATCCCATTAGTGTAACACTTCCAGAGGCACTAGAACTTATATCGGCTAAAGCATCGAGTAAAAAAACAACTTCAAAAAGAGCTTCTTCTAAAACAAAAGCAAAAATAAAAGAGACATAAATTTTGGCTAAAGGTGAAAAAAACATAAAATATCTCTCTTCATTCAAGGGGAAAACTTTTCCCAATAAGGAAGCAATCCTTTCCTTTATAATTGAGAATCCTAACCACTCAAGTAAACGAGAAATCGCTAAAGCTTTTAACTTAAAAGGCGATTCTCGTATCTGGCTTAGAGATATGTTACGTGAGTTAAAGGATCAAAATCTCATATCTAAACACCACAAAAGAGCAATAAACAAAGGAAAATTACCCCCTGTTTCTTTAGTAAAAATTAGCGGACGTGATAAAGATGGAAGTTTTATTGCACAACCTCTTGAATGGGAAGATTCTCCAAAGCCCAATATTGAAATACACTCTTTTCATCACATAACAGGAAGTAATATTGGTGTTGGAGATCATATTCTTGTAAAAGTTTTTCGAAATAAAAATTCTGAAAGCTCAAGCCATCCTTATACGGGACGAATTATTCGTAAAATTGATGTATCTCCCAAAAGCGCATTTGCTATTGTACGAAAATTGGAAAATAATCAATGGCGCCTTGATCCTATAGACCGCAAAACCAATGAACTCATTGTTGAAATGTCTCCAGAAATGAAGATTCAAATTGGTGATCTCGTTGAAGTCGAAATAAAAAAAAATACTGGTTACGGATTAAAGAGCGCAAAAATAAAGAATGTTTTAGGGCACATTAAGAGTGAGAAAACACTCTCAATGATAGCGCTTCTTTCGAAAGGAATTCCTTATATTTTTCCTGAAAGTGTTCTTGAGCAAGCCAAACATATCAAAGCTGCCAATATGGATAATCGTGAAGATTGGCGACAATTACCCTTTATTACAATTGATCCACCAGATGCAAAAGACCATGATGATGCAGTTTATGCAACCAAGGATAAGGATCCAGCAAATAATGATGGTTGGATTATTATTGTAGCCATTGCAGATGTTTCTTATTATATCAAAACAGGAAGTGCTTTAGATAAAGAAGCATTGAAACGTGGAAATTCTGTTTATTTTCCCGATACCGTTGTGCCAATGTTACCTGAACGCCTTTCTCATGATTTATGTTCTCTGCGTGAAGGAAAAGAAAGACCAGCTTTAGCCGTTCGTATGATTTTTGATGCAAACGGTAATAAACGAAAACATAGTTTTCATCGTACTATGATTCGTGTAAGAGCCAAACTTTCTTATCAAGAAGTACAATTGGCAATTGAAGGTAATATAAATGAAAAAATAACCCCTCTTTTTGAGAGCATTTTGCACCCCTTATGGGAAGCCTATGCATGCCTTAAAGCTGCGCGAAATCGTCGCCAACCACTAGAATTAGAAATTGCAGAAAAAAAGATTATTCTTGATCAAAATGGATGCATAAAAGATGTTGTGAGTGAACCACAACTAGAAGCGCATCGTTTAATTGAAGAGTTTATGATACAAGCTAATATTGCAGCTTCTGAAACATTAAAACAACATCACCAGCCGCTCATTTATCGTATTCATGAAAAACCTTCTCTTGCTAAGCAAGAAATACTTCGGAGCTTTCTTCAAAGTTTGGGGATACCACTCTCCCGCGGAAGCGAACTTACCTCAGCGCGCCTTAATAGAATTTTAGAAAAGGTCGCTCATACTCAACAACAAGAACTAGTCAATCAAGTTATTTTGCGTTCACAATCACAAGCAGAGTACAACCCTAAAAATAGTGGCCATTTTGGTTTAAATTTGCAGAACTATACACATTTTACATCACCAATCCGTCGTTATGCTGATCTCATTATTCATCGAGCACTCATTAAAGCTCTCAAATTAGGAAATGATCAATTAACAGATACACAAGAACAAAATCTTGCAGAAATTGCTACGCAAGTTTCTTTATACGAACGCCGTGCAATGATGGCTGAAAGAGAAACGATTGATCGGCTTGTTGCTCACTATTTAACGAATAAAATCGGTCGTATTTTTACAGGCCGCATTTCCGGAGTTACAAAAGCAGGTCTTTTTATCTCACTTGATAAACTCAATACAGATGGTTTTGTCCATATTTCTACACTTAAAAATGATTATTATCATTTTGATGAAGCACAACATGTTCTTGTAGGACAGCGTAGCCATAAAGGCTATCAGCTCAGTGATGTTGTAGAAGTAAAACTTATAACGGTACAACCTTTTGCTGGCGCTTTATGCTTTGAACTGTTAACAAAACCTCGTCCAATAAAATTTTCACCGACATCCTACCATAAAAACAAATTAAAAAAACAAAAGTATACTTTTTATGGGAAAAGAAAAAATTAATCTTCTTGCCCTCCATTGAATATATATGAATAATAAATTCAATTTAAGAAATGACTTATATTATATAATATTTATATATACAATCTTATTTCTTTAGTATACAAGAGGATAAATTTTATTGTTAAGTCTATAATAACCATATAAAAATCTTGCAGTTTTTTATACTTAGAAAATGAGAGAAACTGCAAAGGATAGTTTTGGCTCCCTTTCATTTCAGCTCATCTTTTCATTGTTTAAATAAACAAGAGTACCTTAAGCCATTCTCATGAAAAAAAAACCTTTTGACTCTCAAAATAATTCTTTGCGTGCAATTATTGCCGCTATTGCAACCATTGGCACTGTTGGAACAGCATTGGCAATGGGAACACAACTTGTCTCTCTTCTTATGGCAGAGAAAGGACTTTCCAACAGTACAATCGGCTATAGTGGAACAGTTGGTGGAATCGCCACAATTATTGCAGCTATTTTTACGTCTCGAATTGCCTTATGCTTAGGAATCGCTCAAGCAATATTGCTTATGATGGCGATAGGATCTTTAAGTTTTTTAGGATTCTATTTTTTTGATCCCATATGGATTTGGTTTATTTTAAAGTTTATATTACATTTCAGCATGACAGTTATGTTTATCCTGTCAGAGTTTTGGATCAACAGTTATGCTCCCCCAAAAAAACGCGGTTTGATCCTTTCTATTTATGCTATTGTCTTAGGATTAGGGTTTATAATAGGTCTAACGCTGCTAGCAAAAGTGGGAACACAAGGATTTATTCCTTTTGCTGTTGGATATAGCCTTATTATACTTGCTACTATACCAATTCTTACCGCTTGGAAATTAAGTCCAGAATTTCAAAAAAATCAATATATGCCATTTTTTCGTTATCTTTTTCACGTTCCAAGTGCAATGATGGCGGTCCTTGTTTACGGGGCCATTCAAATGGGCGTATTAACTCTTATAATACCCTTTAGTTTATCCATTGGTTATAATGAGAATGAAGCAGCACATTTTATGGCAACCCTTGCACTTGGGAATATTTTCCTCTTAATTCCTATCAGCATTATAAGCGACTACGCCAAAGATCGACGCTACCCGCTGATGAGTTGCGCTATTCTAGGTTTTATAGGAACTTCTATAGTACCATGGATTCTTCAATATCCATGGATTCTGATGCTTGATTTGTTTTTTCTGGGTGGTGTATCAGCGAGCCTTTATACAATTAGTCTTGCACATTTAGGAGCCCGTCTCAAGGGGCAAGAACTTGCTGCTGCTAATTCTGCTTTTATTTTTTGTTATGGAATTGGTATGCTCATCGGACCGACCTTTATCGGAAAATCCATGGATATCTTTAAACCCTTTGGTTTTTCAATAGCCATGGCTGTTTTTTTCGGTTTATATGTCATTTTGGTGTTTGTCCAACTTATGAGAAAATTAATCAGCTCTTGACTTTTTTGAGAACATCCGTAGTGTTGCCGGAAAATCTGATGATGTCGGAAATAAGTTTTGACAGCAATAATATTTTTTCAGTATAAATAGGGTATTTACATTATGGCTAAAGCAGCAACCATTAAGATCAAGCTTTTATCAACTGCAGATACTGGTTTTTTCTATGTAACAAAGAAAAACAGCCGTACAATGACAGATAAAATGAGCAAGCGTAAATATGATCCAGTTGTAAAAAAGCACGTTGAATTTAAGGAAACAAAAATTAAATAAATAAAATTATTATTAAATTGATAGATTTTATACTCCAAAAGAAATGTGGGAGTATTGCTCTTCAAAGTTATTTTTTGAGGGATGTTTTTTTATTTCCTTAAGTTTAAAAAGTTTACTTTAAACTTTGTATGTTTTGTACGGATTTGGATAAGTTGATTTATTATTTAAGTTGCTTACATATATTCTGTATGAGTATTTGATTATTGTGATATCTAATGAAAATTTTGTCATTAAAACGAAACACTGTTTCGTCATATGAATAAAGTTTCTCGGGTCAATTATAAACAATACTAAAATAGAGTTATAATAATGTTAGCAGTTTCTTTATTTCATGAAAAAATCTTTTTCTCATTTTAATCTAAGAAGCTTTAATCTAAAAGTTATCGGTTTCAGTATTTTTGTCGCTGCTAGCATTCTTATCATTATGTCAACTTATTTTAAGAAAACTCAGCTGTTGCCTCAAAAAGAAAAATTTTCTTCTCAAAACACTGTTGAAGGAAATGCATTAATCATTGATGGCGATACCATTATGATTTCTTCAATTAAGATTCGACTAGCTGGAATTGATGCTCCTGAACTCCACCAATTTTGTGGAAAAAAAGAAGCACGCTACCCTTGTGGGATTGAAGCAAAGAAATATTTAGAAAAACTATTAAAAAATCAAACTGTTACATGTCACTGGCAAAAAACAGATAAATATCGCCGTATTCTTGCAACATGTAAAACAAAACAAGTTAGCAATATCAACGCAACACTTGTACATAATGGTTGGGCTGTAAATTATTATGAATACCCCAAAGAAGAGCAAGAAGCTAGAAAGAAAAAGAAAGGAATATGGGCATCAAGTTTTCAACGACCAAAAGAATGGCGCAAAGCAAATCCTCGCACAGAATAAAAAAAATATTTTTTAATTTTATTTACTAATGAAACAATGTAGCCCAATTATCAAACTTGAAAAAGAGATCTATTCCTGTCGTGTTTGCGTCCAACAACCCCATTATTTTCCTCCTCTTCCTCATGAACCAAACCCTGTCGTTTATTTATCCGATACTGCTTCGATTGCAATTGCAGGCCAAGCGCCAGGGTTGCGTGTCCATGAAACTTCTATCCCTTTTAATGATCGCTCTGGCGAAAAATTGCGTAATTGGCTAGGTGTCACGAAAGAAGAATTTTATAATAAATCTCTCTTTGCTATTGTTCCTATGGGATTTTGTTTTCCAGGTTATGATAAAAATAAAGCTGATTTACCACCAAGACGTGAATGTCGAGAAATATGGCATGAAAAGATATTTCAGGCAATGCCTCAAATAAAGCTTGTTCTTGCTATTGGCAGTTATGCGCAAAAGTGGCACATTACAGAATTAAAACATAAAACCGTTTCTGCAACTGTTGGTGATTGGAGAAATATTCTTTCCATTCCTCAACCTCGAGGCTATAATGTTATGCCTTTGCCTCATCCGTCATGGCGAAATACTTCTTGGTTACAGAAAAACCCATGGTTTAACGATGAGCTTATTGTATATCTGCGTTGTTTAGTGCGTAAATTTTTATAAATTAAAATATTGAGAAAAAATATGGATCGTCTTGACCGAAAAATTTTACATCTTTTGCAAGAAAATGCGACACTTTCTGTTGCTGATATTGCTAAAAAAGTGGGACTTTCGACCACTCCTTGCTGGCGTAGAATTCAAAAACTTGAAGAAGATGGCGTCATTCAGCGTCGTGTTGCTGTTCTTTCTCCAGAAAAAGTAAACGCACACGTCACTGTTTTTGTGTCTATTCGCACAAATACACATAGTCATGAATGGTTTAAGCGTTTTTCAAAAATTGTGCAAGAATTCCGTGAAGTCATTGAATTTTATCGAATGAGTGGAGATATTGACTATTTATTGCGTGTTGTTGTGCCCAACATTGAAGCTTATGATCTTTTTTATAAAAAATTAATTTCTAAAATTGATATCCGTGATGTCTCATCTTCTTTCGCAATGGAACAGATTAAATATACAACGGAACTTCCACTTAATTATATTAAATTACACGACAAGACGCATGAACAAAACTCTTAAGATTTTTATATCCGTCTCATGATCTTTTAGGCATTCAAACTTTCTTGTTCCAAAACTGCCATTTGTGCATGTGTTAAAACAGCGGCTTTGACGATACCAGCTGCCATAGCTGCTCCTGTCCCTTCACCAAGACGCATCCCCAAATCTAGAAGTGGTTCTTTGCCAATTTTTTTTAAAAGTTTACGATGAGCTGTCTCAGAAGAAACATGTCCAACAAGGGTATGATCAAGAGCTTTTGGATGCATTTTATAAAGAACCGCTGCAGCTACTGTTGCCACAAAACCATCTAAAATAACGGGTATTTTTTCTATTCTTGCTGCTAAAATAGCACCAACCATAGCAGCAATCTCACGTCCTCCTAAGCGACGCATTATCTCAAAAGGATCATTGAAATAATCCTTGTGCAAAGAAATAGCTGTCTTAACCGCTGCAATTTTACGCTGATAAAAATCACCTTCTGATTCCATACCATTTCCTGTCCATTCTTCCACTTCCCCTCCAAACAATGCTAAGCATAAAGCTGAAGCTATTGCTGTGTTTCCAATTCCCATTTCTCCAATACATAAAAGATCTGTTCCACCCGCAATGGATTCCATTCCAAATGCCATTGTAGCAGCCGCACTCCGCTCATCCATTGCGGCATCCTTCGTAATATTCATTGTTGGATATTCTAATGCTAAATCAAATATTTTTAATCCAAGATCATAAGCAATACAAATTTGATTGATAGCAGCTCCACCAGAGGCAAAATTTTCTACCATTTTTTGTGTCATAGATTGTGGAAATGGTGTAATATTCTCCTCTACAATACCATGATTTCCAGAAAAAATAGCGACCAAAGGTCTCGTTACGATAGGTTTTTCTGTACCCCTCCACCCCGCATACCAAACAGCAATATCTCCTAGTTTTCCTAATGTTCCTTGCTCTTTTGTTAAGTCTTTTTGCCGTTTTTTTGCCAAAATTATAGAAAACTCATCAGCAACAGGTAAATTTGTAAGCAAAGCACGAAAATCATCAAATGGACTAGCGGTCATAAGGATACCTTTTAAAATCTACAATGTTTATGAAAATCCCGTCATATATACAGGATATGAATAATTTATTGTTTTTTTAACAGTGCTTTAAAAATGTTAAATACTATGAAAGCAATAATTTCTACATTCTATTTTCAACCCTAATAACAAACGTGCAAGATTCAAAATGTTATTAATATCTTATGATTACCTTTACAGTGATACCCTTAACCTATTTTTTATTTAATAGGCATAATCAGCATGCCGTTTAATATATACATTCCAACAATTCTTATGCATAATAAAAGTTATAAACTTTCAAAAACTTATAAAATTGAAGAGATCAAAATTATCGCAAAGACATCCAAACGCAAAGGATCTCAACTTTAATATATGTTAATTATTAGGCTATTATTAAATGAGAGCATAAAAAGCTTCTTTTAAAATACATATATCTGCATTTGGTTTTGTCGCATCATTTGATAATATTTGCCTCCATCGACGTGCCCCACCCCGCCCATGAAATAAACCAATCATGTGACGTGTCACATGAGAAAGCCGCCCCCCCGATGCAATATGTCGAGCTGTATAATCACACATAACCTCAATAAGATCACTCTCACTCAGATTATTTTGCGTCTCACCATAGAGTTCAAAATCAATATGTTTTAACAAAGCTGGATTATGATAAACTTGGCGACCAACCATGACAGCATCACAGAAAGTTAAGTGTTCTTTGATCTCATCAATCGATTTAATTCCACCATTTATCCCAATGAATTTATGAGGATATTTACGTTTTAATTTGTAAACTCTTTCATAATTAAGGGGCGGAATATTACGGTTTTCTTTCGGACTCAATCCTTGCAGCCATGCCTTGCGTGCATGTATCCAGAGCGCATCACATCCAGCATTCCAAACCTGATTAGCCAAAAGATCTAACGCTAACTCTTCATCTTGTTCGTCCACTCCAATCCGACATTTGACAGTTACAGGTATAGTAACCTCTCGTTTCATCGCTTCCACGGCATTTGCCACAATGTCTGGATGTAGCATCAAACAAGCCCCAAAGACACCTGCTTGAACACGATTTGATGGGCACCCGACATTAAGATTTATTTCGTTGTAGCCAAAATCCTCAGCAATTCGTGCAGCTTCTGCTAACTTTCTCGGATCAGCCCCCCCTAGTTGTAATGCAACTGGACGTTCTTTATCGCTAAAAGCCAACAATTGTTCGCGAACACCATGAATGACAGCATCTGCTACCATCATTTCCGTATAAAGGAGAGCTTTTTTCGTTAAAAGACGATAAAAAAACCTGCAATGTCGGTCTGTCCAGTCCAACATTGGTGCTACTGCAAATTTTATAGGCGATGGAAGGTTGTAAAATATCATGAGGGTATTACTCTCACGTCCCTATAGCTCTCTCTTTATACATAGAAAAATACTTACTTTTAGTTTACGGAAAATTTTATTCTCTTATACTATCATGAGTATAATAACAGTTCATTATTTTCAATTGATATCAAGGTTTACTACAATCAATCATGATAAAACACAATATCGCATTTCTCATAGATTAGTGTTTAGGTATATAAACATGAAAAAAGAAGATTTTCACCATAATATAAAAAACTCATTTACAAGTTCTTCTTACGCTCATCAAGCCTCCATCCTTACATGATTTAGCACAGCATTTAAGATAATAAATGCTAAACTAACACATTATACAATTTTTTATAATAGATTTAATTTTCTTTAGATTTTTTTAACTTATTGTGCAAATAAATGCTACAGAAAGTATCTTTATCTTCTCCTAAAGAAAGAATAAAAATCCTTATTTCACATGAATCTAATTATAAATCATTTTTTTCAATGAGTTATTCTTGGTAACATTCTTGAATTTCACTTTATAAGATAGACAAATTTCATCCTAAATATTCTATCTAATTTTGCCATTTTGTGATTCTTGCAAAAAAAACTAAAATCAGGGTATAGACAGCCATTGCCTTTTTAATATCTATGACTGATATCAGTATCTCTTTAAGGAAAATATTTTACAATATTGCAGATAAAATCTGTAAAATAAAATGATCATAAAAGTTGTTCAATCTCTTGTTGGCTTTGCATATAGGAAGAAAGAGTATCAACCTCTTGTTCATTAAATAGGAGACCCAGTTTTGAACGACGCCATAACACATCTTCACATACTTTAGCCCATTCTTTTTCCATCAACCATTTTACTTCTACTTCATAAAGCCCATGTCCAAAATTTTTTCCTTTATTTGCCTTACCATGTGCAAAGATCACCAATGCTTCCGTACCGTAGGAGCGTGCAAGCCTGCGATGTGTAAAAGCATCTAAATCTGGCATCAAAAGAGCAATCCTATTTTCGATTGTATCTAATTTGTTATAGGGAAAATCACCCCCTGGAAGTACTGCCTTAGCCGTCCATGATGCTCTCTTTTTACCAAGCTCTTTTTCAACAAATTTCATCGCATCTTCAGCCAACTTACGATAAGTTGTAATCTTTCCACCATAAAGATTAAGTATCTTTGGTGTCGTTCCTGTTCCCATTTCTTTTAAAACATAATCGCGCGTAATTTCTTGTGCTTTTGAAGCTCCATCATCATAGAGTGGACGAACTCCCGAGTAAGACCAGACAATCGTTTCAGGCAACACTGGTTGTATGAAATATTCACTGGCTGCTGCACAAATATAATCAATTTCTGTATCAGTAATATGAACGTCAGCCGGATCTCCTTGATAATTACAATCTGTTGTTCCAAGTAAGGTAAACTCTTCTTGATACGGAATAGCAAATATAATACGCCCATCACCATTTTGAAAAATATAAGCACGATCATGAGTATAAAGCTTGGGAACCAAAATATGAGAACCTCTAACAAGCCGTACTGGTGAATGTTCTTTACAATCTAATATGCTTGCTAAAACATGATCAATCCAAGGACCTGTCATATTCGCGACATAAGAAGCTGTGACACTATATTCTTTGCTACTTAACTTGTCTTGAAGAAAGATACGCCATTTATTGTCTTCTTTTTTTAAAGAGAGAACTTCTGTTCGTACTTTTATATCAGCTCCCCACTTTTCTGCATCACGAGCATTGCCAATAACTAAACGCGCATCATCTACTCTTGCATCAGAATATTCAAAACCTCTCTGATATTCTTTCTTCAGTGTAGAGCAAAATTTTTGTGAAAAATTAATCGTTTTACTGCGCCACAATTTCTGATTCCAATTCCCTAAATAATCATAAATAAAAAGTCCAAAACGCAACATCCAAGCAGGGCGCAATTCTTTATGATAAGGAAGGAGAAAACGCAAAGGACGCACAATATGTGGAGCCATACGTAAAATAATCTCGCGTTCTTTCAATGCTTCACGAACAAGTTTGAACTCATAGTGTTCAAGATAACGAAGCCCACCATGAATAAGCTTTGTTGACGCACTTGAGGTCCCAGATGCAAGATCGTTCATTTCAGCCAATCCCACTTTAAATCCGCGTCCTGCTGCATCTCTTGCCAATCCACAGCCGTTTATCCCTCCTCCAATGATAAACAGATCATAATGTGTTGTGGTTTTCATAATTTCACTTTTCATTATTTAATTTTGTTTCTCAGTACTCAATAAAGCAACAGGAAAAAATAATACAAATGTTCTTCATTGTATTATCAACGTACTTTTTCCTAAAATAAACACGCACAAAAAGCTTTTGATACCCTTATACATCAAAACAACATTTGACAAATTAAAGAGATTTTTTTTATCTTTTACAAAACATAATCCTTACCAAGCCAAGGTTTATCATATGAAATCTTTTTAGAGAAAAATTGATGTTTTTTCTCATTCTTAAAGATACACTATAACTAAATGCTTCATTGCACATAGATAGCGCTTTTCATATAGTTCACTCAATGACACCCTAAAAAATGTGAAGGTATACAAATGAATTATCACTCTCAAAACTCGAAAATAACACTTTTTTCAAAAATTTTAGTCATAGTTATGTCGAGTATTTTAATCTTTTTACCTTCTTTATCAAACGCAACATCACACTCAAAAACAGCAAATGATTTAAGCTTAGAAAAGCTTAAATCACAACTTTTGGAAGATTCTAGCTTTTTATCTAAGCTTAAAGAAAAAATGATACCACATACTGATTCTCATCATATTCAACAAATCGTCAGAGAGTATCTTCTTACTCATCCAGAAATTATGATTGAAATGCAGCTTATTCTTCAAGATAAGCTGGAAAAACAGAATGAATACGAAAACCAAAAACAAACTTCTGTCATTCATTCATTAGAAAAAGAGATTTTTCATTCTCCTCATGACGCTGTTTTGGGAAACCCAAATGGTAAAAGAGTGCTTGTCAATTTTTTTGATTACAACTGTGGTTATTGTAAAATTTCCTATTCAAATATAGAAGACTTGATAAAAGAATATCCAGATTTAAAGGTTATTATCAAGGACTTACCAATTTTAAGCTCTGATTCTATGGCAGCCCATACTGTTGCCTACGCATTTCGAAAACAATTTCCAGAGAAATATCCTCAGTTTCACAAAACGCTTTTAATGTATCAGGGTCGTGCAAATGAAGCTAAAGCTATTAAAGTAGCTGTTTCATTAGGAGCAGATGAAAAAAAACTACATAATGCAATAAAAGATCCCACTCTGCAAAACGCTTTTAAAGAAAACATTCAAATTGCCTCTGCACTTCATATTACGGGAACACCTTCTTACATCATTGGTGATAAAATATTCATCGGCGCAGCCAGACAAGATATTCTAAAACAAGCGATAGATAATACACAGTGAATACCTGATCCGTTTTAGGAAGAATACTGTAAATGAGGTAATTTTATGCTTTCTCTTTTTTGATAACAGGCTTATAAGTGCAATTTTACGTAAAGCAGATACAAGTTTTAAATTGCAAAGTATAATGATTTAAAGGAAATAAAAATCTTTAAAGCCTCAAAAGATGTCATCCCTAATCTAGAGATATTCGGTCATAAAATGAGATAATGACGATCTTCATTGATCAAGGAGTTAGAAATAAAATGGCAACAAAAAAAATGGATTCGGCAAAAACCGCAATTGATACGAAAATTATTCGTGATCTTGCTGAAATTTTGAATGATACAAATTTAACGAACATTGAAGTTGAACAAGGGGAGCTTCGTATTTGTGTCTCACGCCAAAATACCTTAACTTCTTCTGAGCAAGCAATCTATGCCCCTGTTTCTACTCCTACTTTTTCTGTAACATCTTCTCCAGTTCCAACAGCTGAATCTCCTATACAATCTATCCAAGAAGATAAATCAAAAAACACAATAACCTCTCCAATGGTTGGAACAGCTTATCTTGCACCCTCACCAGGCGCACAACCTTTTGTAGAAGTAGGACAAAATGTTTCTGAAGGGGAGACATTACTTATTATTGAAGCCATGAAAACAATGAATCAAATTTCATCACCGCGCTCCGGTACGGTAACCACTGTTCTTGTCAAAGATGGTCAACCTGTTGAATTTGGTGAACCACTTATTATTGTTGAATAAAGCGAGGGGCAACCATGATTCGAAAAATCCTCATTGCTAATCGAGGAGAAATTGCTCTTCGCGTTTTACGTGCATGTAAAGAACTTGGCATAAAAACCGTGGCTGTTCACTCTACCGCTGATGCAGATGCAATGCATGTTCGTCTTGCTGACGAAAGTGTTTGTATTGGCCCTCCTCCCGCTCGTGATTCTTATTTGAGTATTCAGCAAATTATTGCTGCTTGTGAAATTACAGGAGCGGATGCTGTTCATCCAGGTTATGGCTTTCTTTCTGAAAATGCAAAATTTGCAGATGTTCTAGAAGCCCATGATATTACATTCATCGGTCCAACAGCTACTCATATCCGCATCATGGGCGATAAAATCGAAGCAAAGAAAACCGCCAAAAAACTTGGTATTCCTGTAGTTCCAGGTTCAGATGGAGCAGTCACTGAAGAATCAGATGCTTTACGCACTGCTCGTGAAATTGGTTATCCAGTTATTATAAAAGCTTCTGCCGGTGGTGGCGGACGTGGTATGAAAGTCGTTCATTCTGAACAAGAATTTTCTATAGCTCTCAAAACAACGCGTTCAGAAGCGAAAGCTGCTTTTGGTGATGACGCTGTTTACATAGAAAAATATTTAGAAAAACCCCGTCATATTGAAATTCAAGTCATAGGTGATGGTGCGGGAAATGCTATTCATTTAGGAGAACGCGATTGTTCACTTCAACGACGGCATCAAAAAGTATGGGAAGAAGCTACGTCACCTGCACTTAATGAAACTGAACGGAAAAAAATTGGAAATATTGTTGCAAATGCTTGTGCCCAACTTGGATATCGTGGAGCTGGTACTATTGAATTTCTTTATGAAAATGGCGAATTTTATTTTATTGAAATGAATACACGTTTACAAGTCGAGCATCCTGTAACTGAAGCAATTACAGGTATAGATTTAGTCCACGAACAAATCCATATTGCATCAGGCTGTAAACTTTCAGTGACACAAGATGAAGTCTGTTTTTCTGGTCATGCCATTGAATGCCGTATTAATGCAGAAGATCCTATTAACTTTACGCCATCACCTGGAACCATTACACATTTTCATACACCTGGAGGTTTAGGGATTCGTGTTGATTCAGGCGCTTATTCAGGTTATCGCATTCCTCCTTACTATGATAGCATGATTGGAAAGCTGATTGTTCATGGACGTACCCGTTTAGAATGTATGATGCGTTTACGGCGTGCTTTAGATGAATTTGTCGTCGATGGGATAAAAACTACACTGCCTCTTTTTCGCGATCTTATTAATAATCAAGATGTTGCTGATGGTAATTATAATATTCACTGGCTAGAAAATTACCTTGCTCATCAATCAAAGTCTTCAGATTCGTAATTCGATAGCAAAACGGTGCATTCTTATAAAAGATTCTATAAGATATCAACATAAGGATAGTTCCAACCTTGCTGTAAAAAGTGGAAAAAGGAAATAAATTGGTTATTTTTTATATAGTTTTCTTTTAATATACATAAAATTTAATAATTTTCTGTTTTCCTTTTTGTTAGTTTGTGCTAACTCCTACATGGTTACGCCCTTATAGCTCAGTTGGTAGAGCACCTGATTTGTAATCAGGGGGTCGGGAGTTCGAGTCTCTCTGGGGGCACCATGCTCTTTTTTATCCAAAATAATTTATTGATTTTCCATATATTTTTTATAGTGAGGGACGCGTAAATAA